>NZ_CEYNZH010000076.1:0-11178 GCF_982874595.1 Oceanospirillum sp.
CCCTGATGCTGATGCGACTGGGGGATCAGGGTGCCCGCAGCAGAGGTCTGTCGCTAATCCCAGTGATGATTACCCTGCTGTTGATTGCGCTCTGGCTAACGGCAAGCGTGATTTCCTCTGTCGGACTGATCGGATTTATTGGCTTGCTGACCCCACAAATTGCCCGGCAGTTCGGTGGGCAATCCGCAAGACAGGAGATGCTGGCCAGCGCACTCATTGGGGCGCTCCTGCTTTGTCTGACCGATATTATTGCCTTAAGGGCAACAGATTTTTTTGGTCAACTTGTTCCCAGTGGAGCAGCTGCGGCCCTTATTGGTGCTCCGGCCTTGATTCTTCTGGCGATGACGCGAAAGAACAGCGAAAAAGCCCCGTCTGAAGCGATCAGACATGATAGCGCTTTTTCCAGCCATGCAGAGCAGCCCTGGCTGACCCGTTCGCCTAAAAAAGCGTGGAGCACGGTCTCTCTGACAATCGTGGCAATTCTTTGTCTGGCACTGTTTGTCTTTCCTAAAACCGTACTGAACGGCTCGACAGTGCACACAGTATGGGGCTGGTTCTGGCCGGAAGGTTATCTCTGGCAGCTGCGTTGGCCAAGGGTTCTGACCGCTCTGATGGCAGGGTTTGGTCTGGCTGTTGCCGGCACGGTGCTGCAGCGGCTGATACGTAACCCACTGGCCAGTCCGGACATTCTGGGACTATCAGCAGGGGCAACACTGAGCATCGTGGTTTTTATTCTGATTTTTGGTGTGCAATGGCTGATTTTCAGCCCGTTAATCGCTTTTGGCGGCAGCTTTGCGGTGCTGGCTCTCTTGCTGTTTCTGGGTAAAAAACAGTCCTTTACGCCAGGAATAATGGTATTGAGCGGGATAGCCCTGACAGCCCTGCTGGATGCGATTCTGCAGTTTACTCTGGCAAGCGGCACGGATGAGGTGTTTTCACTGCTGTTATGGATGTCGGGTTCCACCTATAAGGTAACAGGCCAGCAGGCCATCATTGTCAGCATTGGTGTGTTGATATTGTCAGCTTTGACACTGGTTTGGCACCGGGCGCTGACGTTGATCGCCATCAGTGATGATGTGGCACAGGCACGTGGCATTCACCTGGGTAAAACCCGAGGCTGGTTGCTGACCCTGATCGCCGGTATCTGCGCGTTAATTACGGCTGTCATCGGGCCGGTTTCGTTTATCGGGCTGTTGTCGCCCCATCTGGCGAACCTGCTGGGGGCAAAGCGCATTTTGCCTCAACTGGTGCTCGCCTCAATTGTCGGCGCATCTCTGCTGGTGTTGTCGGATTGGATAGGGCGGGTTGCGCTTTATCCGGTTCAGATCTCTGCCGGTGTTATCGCCTCTCTGATCGGAGGCAGTTACTTTATCTATCTGTTAACCCGTCAGAAAGTCTGATCAATCATTTATTCAACCATCACTGACGCTGCAGGGGAAAGGTATCAATCCAATCAGCTGCTGCAGCGTCCATTCCACAAATATCCCCACAGGTAACGCCATGTTCAGACTCTTTGAACGTTTAACCGAGCCCTTTCCACAAGCGTCTCCGGCTCTTGAAGAAAAAGGGCTGCTCTCTTTTTATCGGCAATACAGTCAGGGCTATACCGGTGTGCTGTTGGCACTGGGTTCACTGACTGCAGCCATTGCCATCATTGAGTTGATTCTGTTTGGCTTTATAGGCGAATTGGTCGACTGGCTGGGACACCGGGACCCTGCAACCCTTTGGCAGGAAGAATCGACAACCCTGATTACGATGTCAGTGCTGGTACTCATCGCTTTGCCTCTGACCGTCGTACTGCACTCTATGCTGTTCCACCAGAGTATTACTGTTAATTTCTCTATGGCGGTTCGTTGGATGGCTCACAGAAGACTGCTGGATCAGAGCTATAGCTTCTATCAGGATGAATTTCCGGGTCGTTTAGCGGCAAAAGTGATGCAAACCTCTGAAGCCTTCCGGGAAAGTCTGGTGAAACTGATGGAATCCCTGCTTTACGTGGTGATCTATGTCGGGGGTATGATCTATCTGATGGCCTCTGCAGACTGGCGTTTATCCCTTCCGCTTTGTGTCTGGGCGATCTGCTATCTGCTGCTTATGGCGCGGGGGTTACCCAGTTTAAAAACCCGTGCACAGGAACAGGCGGATGCGCACTCAGTAATGACAGGCCGTTTGGCCGACAGTTACACCCATTTCAGCGCCGTAAAACTTTTTTCCCATGCTGGTCGCGAGTCGGATTATGCCAGGGAGGGGATGAATCAGTTTCTGAAGGCGGTATACCCACTGATGCGGGTCGTTACCAGTCTGAATGTCTCAGTGTGGCTGCTGAACGCCGGGCTGATTTTTGCCACAGTGGCACTGGCTTTATGGCTTTGGAGTCAAAATAGCGTCACAACCGGGGCAATTGCTGTTGCCATGGCACTGACCCTAAGACTCAAAAACCTCTCTCAGTTCATCATGTGGGAGGTCGCCGCCCTGTTTCGTAATATCGGAGCCGTGCAGGATGGCTTTAAAACCCTGGTCAGGCCCCGCCAGGTTCAGGATCATTCAGAAGCTCGGACACTGAAAGTACAGCAAGGAGAGATTTGCTTTAATCAGATCAGTTTTGCTTATCAGCCTGAAAAACCGGTATTTCGGAATCTTAATCTGACAGTAAAAGCCGGGGAAAAGATCGGTCTCGTGGGGACATCCGGTGCAGGGAAATCCTCACTGATTCACCTGTTACTTCGCTTCTACGATCCGGATAAGGGCGAGATCAGCATCGATGGTCAAAATATCCGACAGATGACTCAGGACAGTGTTCGGGGATCGATCGGTGTTGTCAGTCAGGATACGGCACTGTTACATCGTTCTGTGCGTGAGAACCTTCTCTATGGACGTCCGGAGGCCACCGAAGAAGAGATGATTCAGGCCTGCAAACAAGCTCAGATTCACGATGTCATTATGGATCTTGTGGATGCCGAGGGCAGAACCGGCTACAACGCCTTTGTTGGCGAGCGTGGCGTTAAGCTATCCGGTGGCCAGCGTCAGAGGATTTCAATAGCCCGGGTTCTGATCAAAGATGCACCTATTCTTGTGCTGGATGAAGCAACTTCAGCACTGGATTCTGAGTCTGAAGCCGCCATTCAGGAGCAACTGGAAACCCTGATGCAAGGTAAAACCGTGATCGCCATTGCCCATCGGCTATCAACGCTTTCAGAGATGGACCGGCTGATTGTGCTCGACAGAGGAGAGATCAGAGAGCAGGGCAGCCACATTCAGCTGATCGCATCAGATGGCCTATACAATCGACTCTGGATGCGGCAGACAGGAAATTCCATCTAATGATCGATAATTATTATCACACGATAATGATAACGATTTTTATTTAATGTATTGTACCCCTCTCAATTCAGGAGGGGTATTTTCTAAATGACGTTTAAAAAGCACTACTTAGCACAAAGCATCAGCCTTATTCTGCTAACCTCAGTTGCCGCTTCTGCCACTGCAGAAGATCAGGCCGCTGTTAAGCTGGACACCCTGGAAGTCAACGCTCAGGACAACAACCCTGATAGCTACACCGCACCGGACGCGGCCACAGCCACTAAGATGAAACTCTCTTTGCGTGAAACTCCTCAGGCGGTCTCCGTCATCACCCAAGCCCAACTGGACGACTTTAACGCAACAGATCTGAACGCTGCACTGGATCTCACGGCCGGAGTGACTGTAGAGCGTATCGAAACCGACCGCTCTTACTACACCGCCCGCGGCTTTGATATCACTAACTTTCAGTTTGACGGTGTCGGTCTGCCAACCACCAGCGGAAATCTTTTTGGCGACATCGACAGCGCCATCGCAGAACGGATTGAAGTGCTAAAGGGTGCCAACGGTCTGATGTCCGGCACTGGCAACCCTTCTGCAACAGTGAACATTATCCGTAAGCGTCCCACAGAAGATTTTGCCGCATCTGCCAGTGTTTCCGCGGGCTCCTGGAACCAAAAACGCCTGGAAGGGGATGTCTCCGGCAATCTGACAGAATCCGGCAATGTCAGAGGACGCTTGGTAGTCGCAGGGCAGGATGGCGAGTCGTATCTGGATCGCTATGAAAAACAGCGCACTCTTTTCTACGGTGTTCTGGAAGCTGATCTCAGCGATGCCACAACCTTAACGGTTGGACACTCGACGCAGGATACCCAAGCAGATAGCCCTATGTGGGGTGCGCTCCCTCTCAAAGACACGAATGGAAACGCATTCGATTACGACAGATCTGCCAGCACTGCAGCAGACTGGGCTTATTGGGACAACAAGATCGATAGCAGCTTTATCGAACTGAAACAGGATCTTCCTGAAAATTGGCAAGGCACCGCTGTACTGAACCGCACAAAACGGGTTTCAGAGAGCAAATTACTCTACGTTTATGGCTCAATCGCAGCGGATGGTTCAGGGGCTGTTGCCTACCCATCGCTGTACGATAAAACAGAAACTGAAACCAGTCTGGATATGTATGCGAATGGTCCATTCCAATTTGCCGGGCGAACACATGATGCCATTCTGGGGCTTCAGATTAACCGTTCAGAATCTGAGGAAGAGTCTGTTTACGCCAACCCTCGTACCTTCGGCATAAACCTTGACGATGCAATGAAGGGTAATGTGGCTGACGTTCCTATCAATGGCGTATCCAGTGGTGGTAACTGGGACTATTCCGGCGAAAGCCTTTACGGAGCCGGACGTTTCTCTGTAACAGACCAGCTATCGGTTCTGGCAGGGGCTCGTATCAGCCAGTTGGATATTGATGGTGAGTCTTATGATAAAACCAAAAATACCTCTTTTGACGGAGAAGTAACCCCTTATCTCGGCGCTGTTTACGATCTGACTGATCGACACTCCCTCTATGCCAGTTACACTCAGATTTTTACTCCCCAGACAGAACTCGATGCCAACGGAGATCAGCTCGATCCGGTTAAAGGCTCAAATATCGAATTTGGTATCAAGTCTGAATTTTTGCCCGGCATTATTGCCACAGCCTCGGTATTTAAAAGTCAGCAGGATAACGTTGCTGAAGTCGCGGGTACTCATGGGGCAGATAGCTACTACAAAGGCGTTGATGGTGTAACCAGCCAGGGTTTTGAATTGGATATCGCAGGAGAACTGATCTCAGGCTGGCAGGTAAGTGCCGGTTATTCCAAAATCAAGGTTGAAGATGCCGACGGTAAAGAGGTAAAAAAAGAAGTGCCGAAAGAGATGTTTACCGCTTCAAGCCAATACCGCCCGGGTTCTTTGCCTGAGCTGAAAGTTGGTGCCAGTGTGAAATGGCAGGGAGAAACCGAAAACATCGTTGTCTCTCAGAAATCCTATACTCTGGTAAACCTGATGGCCGGTTACGATCTGACCAGGAATCTTAACGCTTCTCTGGCAATCAATAACCTGACCGATGAGAAATACCTGAACAGCCTCTACTGGGACCAGGCTTTCTACGGAGCGCCCCGTAACCTGATGGCTAAAGTGAACTGGACCTACTAAAACCAGCCCGCAAGACAAAAGCAAATAAAAAGGGAACCTACGATAGGTTCCCTTTTCGATTGTGGTCTGAAGGCTACTCTTCAGCGAACATCCGTTCGTTTAACGGGAAGTTATTCAGGTTATGAATCTCTTTCCAGTAGCGTTTAAAGTCCGGGCCATCTTCATGGCTATAGTTCAGGTTGCGGAAGTAGCCCGCCAGTTTAGTAAAGTGCTCACGGATGGTGTCTTTATCATCCATCGGCGGATGTTCAAGCAGGCAGCGCTTCAGCAAGCGGAAAATCCGCATCTGACGCTTCATGGGTGTCGAGGCATCCACGTCATCAAAGGCATCCTGCTGCAGATAAACCTGATCCAGACACTGAGAGCGGTTAAAGGTGAGGAAATCCTGCAGGGTGACACCTTCTTCACCGGTCACCTGCATCATCTGCTGAATATCTTCACCCTGAGTCAGCAGCTTCTGCATCTGCTTCACATCATCAACCCATTCGGCATCCAGATTTTCACCGTACCAGTTACTCAGCTGATCCAGATAACGGGACCAGGAGATCAGAGGGTCAACCGCCGGATAAGCGCGTTTGTAGGCTCGATCTGCACTTAAACCCAGGAAGGTTTTCACGGTACGCAGCGTTGATTGCGTCACCGGCTCTTCAAAGTTACCACCGGCCGGGGAAACGGTGCCGATTAAGGTCAGACTGCCTTGCTCACCCTCGTTGTTACGGATCAGACCGGCACGCTCGTAAAGGCTTTTCACCGAGGAATCCAGATACGCCGGGAAAGCTTCTTCACCCGGAATCTCTTCCAGACGGCCGGAGGTTTCGCGCATCGCCTGGGCCCAACGGGAGGTGGAATCGGCGATCAGCAGGGCGTTGTAGCCCATCTGGCGGTAATACTCACTCAGGGTGATACCGGTATAGATCGAGGCCTCACGGGCGGCTACGGGCATGGATGAGGTATTACAGATAATGATGGTACGGTCCATCAGGGTGCCACCCTTAGGATCGGGCAGGGCAGGGAACTCTGTAATCGTTTCCACCACCTCACCGGCACGCTCGCCGCAGGCCACGATAATCACGATATCCACGTCTGAGAAACGTGAAATCAGACTCTGCAGAACCGTTTTACCTGCGCCGAAGGGTCCCGGAATACAAGCGGTGCCGCCTTTCGCAATCGGGAAGAAGGTATCAATCAGACGAATTGAAGTCAGCAGCGGCTGTTCCGGGTATTCACGTTCGCTGTAGCGCTGGGCTAGCAAAGGCTGACACACAGGAATACGAACCGGCCATTTCTGCTGCATGGTCAGTTCGTGTTCGTTACCCTTATGGTCTTTGTATCGGGCGATAGGCGTTGTCGTGGTGAACGTCCCTTCCTGAATCCAGGTGACTTCAACTTCGCCAACCTGATTGAAGGGCACCATGATCTTATGTTTAAAGCGACCTTCCTGCACATGGCCGACCGGATCACCCGCCTTAAGACGACTGCCCACTTTAACCGTTGGCTGGAAAGCCCACTGTTTCTGGCTGTCGATACCTTCTACCTGAAGACCACGGGGCAGAAAGAAGCCATGCTGACCGGCAATAATTTCCAGTGGGTTCTGCAGACCATCATAAACCTGACCCAAAAGGCCGGGGCCAAGAGTCACAGAGAGCATCTGGCCGGATTGGCGCACCGCATCGCCAATGGCGACACCACGGGTATTCTCAAATACCTGAACGTCAGCTTCACCATGACGAACACGCAGAACTTCGGCCTGCAGATATTCCTGTCGGTCATCGGCAGGAATACGAGACGGACAGATGTAGACCACCTCGTTTTTAATTAGGGGGTAAAAGTTACCCTGTTCATCCTTTTCCAGTCTCAGGGTGACAATATCATCCCGAACACCGGTTACACGGGCTGTAATCTTTACATCCTTCATTAGGAAAGTTCCTCAAAGGCTGATTCTATATGTTCCCTGATGACAGGTGCGTCAATCAGCACCTCAGCCATGGACTCAAACGTTTCGAGCGCCTGCTGGGCGTCATTCTGGATCTGTTTTTCAGCCAGCCCCCAACGCAATACAAAGCAGATAACGGTTTCAATCGTGAAATGGTGGCTGCGCTCAATCCGAAGCAAGTTTTGCCAAAGCCGTTGATTAATCTGTCGCTCAACCTCACCAGCGGCGCCTTTTTGCATCAGCGGCTGCAGATCTGCCATCAGGGGGAGGGCATCTTCCAGACCAAATGAGGGTTCATGCCAATGCTGGCGAATACGGGTTGTCCAGCGCCCCAGGCCATAAAACTGTTCGGGACCTTTATCACCCTGAAGACGCTGCCGCAGAGCCGCAAGCAGGCTCTGCCACTCCAGACGGTACTGAATACACTGACGAATCTCATCGGACTGAATATGAGTCAGCTGATATTGCCACTGATATACCAGCTTCTGATCAGAGAGAACTTCCGGCTGCTTTGAACCAAAGTGATAGAGACTCTCTGCCAGTTTTAACTGTTGCTGATCTTCCTCGGTTAGCATCGTGAGACGGCGATCCAGAGCAATTCTGGAGATCGGCATCTGCTTACACTTCGCCAATGGAGGGAGGTCAGGCAATGCGGTAACCAGGGTATAGTAGCTCACTAGCGGATTACTCCCTCAAGCAGTGCGCGAAATCGTGGTTGCAGATGGCGTAGCAACAGGTGAGATACGGCGCTGTCGGTCAGATCAACTTCCACTTCCTTGCCAACAAGGCGAACACGGATGCCGTTACCTTTATGGGTATCAAAGCTGACACCATCCCGCAGCAGCTCCACAGACAAAGACTGTACAAACTGACTCAGGCGACCGGTCTTGTACTCATCAGCATTACGACGCAGTTCGTCCAGTCCGATGATGTTCTCCGGCAGCAGGACTTCAACCTTGTCAGACTCATCCAGACCGGCATCTTTTGCGGTGCGCCCCACCAGTTCAAGCACCATACGCTGAACAAATTCAGGATTGTTCATCTGCTGCTCGATCAGGCGTTCCACCTGATCGGTAAAGCTTCTGGCCAGCCTCTCTTTGACATCCAGAAGCAGATCCCGGGCAGCCATTTTCAACGCATCTTCACCAGCCTGCTGCCTCTGAGCGGCTTCCCGCTTAGCCTTGCTGATCATGGCATCCGCTTCTTCACGGGCCTGTTTCAGCAGCAGATCAGCTTCTTTTTCGGCATCACGCAGAATTTGTCCGGCCTCAGAGCGCCCTTTATCAACACCTTCCTGACGTAGTTTGTCGATCAGGGCTTCAATCCCTGAGGAGGCGTGATTTTTCTCAATATCTGTCATAGCGGACTTCTCCCTGTACTAACGATGATCAGGCCGGTACACCAGCACTGATAACCAGAGCGAAGATAAAGGCAAATACCGCAAAACCTTCAACGATGGCCGCCGGTGCCAGAGACATACCGAAGATCTCGGGACGAATTTTTGACACGTTGATAGCCGATGCACAGCTACGACCCTGATAAATCGCACTGAACATCAGTGCCAGACCACACAGCAGACCGATAGCCGCCAGACCGGGGGCATTACCTAGGGTCAGTTCACGGTTCAGGGCAAACATCACCACGATGCCGTAAATTGACTGAGAGGAGGGCATCGCAGAGATACCGATATAACGCCCGTGGCCCGTTTCTGTTTCCAGCAGCGCTCCAGCGGCGGCCTGACCGGCCAGGGAACAGCCAATCATGCTGCCAATTGCACCCATTGCCATAGGACCGTACAAACCTGCCCATCCCAGGGCTAAGATCAGGTTATCCAAGGTGTTACCTCCTGTTTTGAAAATGGCTGGAAGGGGTAGCCTTCATCAGCCAGACTCCAGTTATAAAATTCGATCAGATTAAGACGCAGTCCGTGAATAACACCACTGACCACTGTGAGGACGAAGTTCAGCAGGTGACCTGCCAGTAAAATTAGGATGTGTAGCAGTAAGCCGATCCCCGGTAAGGCGTTACCCACGTCAGCGGCTAACTGGTTAAAGGTGATGGCCAGAGATGCACTGGCAAGACCTAGGGCAAAAAGACGCAAATAGCTGAGTACATCACCAAAAATCTTGGTGACATTGGTCAGTGCCAGCAGGCCGGAGATCAGACGGCTGAGCGTGAATCCCGTTGCCGGGGTGGAGAACAGCAGTACCAATACAAGACCGATGCCAAAGATCGCCCAATGGATCGGTGTGAATGTGGTCAGCCAACCCGCCAGTGCAACCGAGACCGAAACGGCCCAGCCCACAGATGACAGTGCCTGATTGCTCCCCCGCCGTACCCAGGCCATCAGCAAATTGGCCAGTATCAGGTGCAGGGCACCAATGGTGATGGAGAGCGCCATCATGGCATCAAAGTCATTCAGATCGAGCAGTTTCATGTCGCCAAGCAGGGATACCGGTGCGCTGGCACCAAAGTAACTGCCGACGAGAACACCCCAGAATACACCGGCTCCCGTCAGAGCTGCGCCCATAGCACGAAGGCGACGACCGGTTTCTGTTTCTGCCATCGCTTTCCATTTCCAGGCGATAATGGCACCAAACAGCAGCGAGTAGCCCGCATCAGACATAATGATGGCGAAGAAGCTGACAAAGGAGAAAAACACTACCCGGGAAGGGTCCCAGCTGCGGTAATTCGGGGTCTGGAAAAAGCTGACCACCTCCTGACCGCCGCCATAAACTTCCGGGTTGTCGAGAAAGGTCGGGGGATTTTCATCATCTGCCGGATCTTCCTCTAACAGCACCAGCCCCTGTTCTTCGGCAAAGGCTTCCAATTGAGGGAGGTCTCGGACAGCGATCCAGCCCTGCAGGGCAAAGACTTCGCCATAATCACGGGTCTGACCGGAAACTTCTTCCAAAAGCGCCTGATTTTCGGTACTGGCAACACTTTGTTGCAGCAGAAAAATCCATCGGGTCAGGGCTTCACGCTCCCCATCTGCGGCTTCCAGTTGAATTTCTGTTTCTTCCAGCTGTTCCTTAAGCTCGCTTAAGGGTACATACCCGGTATGAGTCCGGGGGACCGGCATAATGGTGGCATCCGGCTCTTCTGCTGAAACCACAACAATATAGGTATGTCGGTTATCCCGGTGAACCTGTATCCAGGGCAGGTGAGAGTCTTCCACATCCTGCATTTTGTAGTTGGGCACCAGATAGAACCAGAGTTTCTCATGGTTCAGGTCAGCCAAATCCGGCAGGGTAAACTCACCCCAGGGCTCCAGATCTTTAATTCGCTGATCCAGAAAATCCCGCTTCTCACTCAATCGAATCCGGTTCTGACGATTCTTATCGACCTGACGCAGCACCTTGTTAAGATCCAGTTGACTGTCCCGTGTGACCTGACGCCGTTTCTGCGGGCTGCTGAGGAGATATTGCAGAGAACGCTTCAGTAACTCGGGATTGGTGTCTTCTGTCTCGACGGTTTGCTTAGTGCTGATTTCGGTCAGAGGAATAATATGCATCACACCAAGCGACTGGATCGCATCCAGCATCTCGGCTTTGCTTTGGCTCATACCGATAATTGAGGCTTTTTTAAGCTTAAGAATACTCATGCAATGCCTGCCTTAAGCCGCTTATTCTTGGCAATCTTTGAGGTGACAACTCCAGCCCGCTCGCTATCAGAGAGCGCAATGCGAATCTTGCGGATATTCTTCTCAGCCTGCGGAATCAGAACTTTATCAAACAGATTGAGACGCT
>NZ_CEYNZH010000077.1:0-11092 GCF_982874595.1 Oceanospirillum sp.
TCACTCCCTGTAGAGGGTAAACTATAGGGGTGACACAGAATTTTGAACACTACCAATTAAGCAGCTTTGCTTGCCTTAGTAGCCGAATCTAGCGCCTTGATAATTTCCTTACCTATTGCTTCAGCGACTGGAGGTGGAAATGCATTGCCAACTTGTCGATATGCTGGGGTTTTCTTTCCATGAAACTCCCACCAATCTGGAAATCCTTGAATTCGGGCTGCCATACGTACAGTAAGTAAAGGCATGCCCTTATATTCTTCTTTATCTTTATAACCGGTATAGCCTTTTTCAGGCGGCTCGTTACCAACTATGCATCCGTTTACATGCAACTCTTGCCATGCTCTTCGAGACCTAGTTGGCCCAAGATCAGGGCCGCCATGTTTTTTCGAGCCACCAACTAAAGTAGGGGCAATTTTATTTGCTCGCAACTTCCACTCATCAGCGCCTTCCCAACCATTTGATGCCATAAGATCATATAAGGCTTCGCCAACAGTTGGGGGCGTAATCACTTTTTGAGGCCAAGAAAAAAAATCTGCGTATTCGGGAAGGAGTGCGACCAAAATAACTCTAGGCCTTAACTGAGGCACACCATAATCTGACGCATTATGCAGCTTCCAAAATGTTTTGTATCCTAGCTTGCTGAGTTTCAGATCGATTTCTGACCTATATTCGTCAAATTTAGGTTCTAACAATCCTGCAACATTTTCGAGCATCACTGCTCTAGGCTGGCTTTTCTCAACGATCTGAAGCGCTGCAGGAAATAAGTCCCGTTCATCATCTTTACCCAGTTGTTTACCGGCTTTCGAAAATGGAGGACAAGGCACGCCCCCTGCAACCAAGTCAACTCCAACAAACTCATGTGCTTGATTCTCAGCAAAGTCTTCGACGCACCCTTCAACAATTTTTTCCCAGCCTAAAGAGTGTTTGGCATTGTTAAACTCTAGGGTCTTATAAGCTGGATTATCTATTTCAATCAGTAGCTTATGCTTAAAGCCCGCTTGGTGTAATCCTAGAGCTTGTCCCCCTGCTCCAGCACAGAGCTCTATCGATGTGTACTCAGTTGCCATGGTAAATCTCCAGAAATGCTGTTTAAATATACAGTGCATCTGGTTAAAATCAAGAAAATAATTCGCTATTTTACGGTTTCACCAGCACTTAACAAGCGCATGTTGTCGGACTGGTTTTTCGCTGCGCTCCAAGCCAACCGCGAATGCGGGCGTTATTCTGAACGCAGTCCCAGAGTGTGGGAACTAGTCCTGTATGTGAGTGCTTGGTAAATTCCTTTTCAGTTCCCCAACTCCACCCAAAAAAATACCCCGGCCTAGGCCGGGGTATTCGGTATCACTCTAGCGTACTTAATATCAATTAAGCGTGCTCAGCGATCATCTTAGCCAGGATATCCAGACCTTCGTTCAGCACTTCGTCGCTCATAGTCAGAGCAGGCAGGAAGCGGATAACGTTAGCGCGGATACCGCAAGACAGCAGGATCAGACCGTGCTTAGGCGCAGCAGCAACCAGAGCTTTAGTCAGCTCAGGGTTTGGCTGGTTGATGTCGCCATTCTGGATCAGTTCCATAGCAACCATTGCGCCCAGGTTACGTACGTTGCCGATGACCTGTGAGTGCTCTTCTTTCATTGCGCTCAGACGCTGGTTCATCTGCTCGCCGATTGCCGCTGCGCGTGCAACCAGGTTCTCTTCTTTGATCACGTCCAGTACGGCCAGTGCCGCTGCACATGCAACAGGAGAACCTGCGTAAGTGCCGCCCAGACCGCCAGCAGGAGAAGAATCCATAACGGCTGCTTTACCAACAACGGCAGACAGTGGGAAACCGCCCGCGATACCTTTAGCCATAGTCATCAGGTCTGGTTCAACACCAGCGTGCTCGATAGCGAACATCTTACCGGTACGACCGAAACCGTTCTGGATCTCGTCAGCGATCAGCATGATGCCGTGCTCGTCACAGATCTTGCGCAGTTCTTTCAGGAACTCAGCAGGAGCCTGGTAGAAACCACCTTCACCCTGAACTGGCTCGATGATGATCGCAGCAACCTGAGACGCTTCGATATCGCAAGTGAACAGCATTTTCAGAGCTTTCAGAGAGTCTTCGATGCTTACACCGTGCAGTTCGTTCGGGTAAGGCGCGTGGTAAACGCCAGCCGGGAAAGGACCGAACTGAGCTTTGTAAGGAACCACTTTACCGGTCAGCGCCATAGTCATGTTAGTACGACCGTGGAAGCCACCATTGAATGCGATGATGCCCGGACGACCGGTGTGAGCGCGTGCGATTTTCACACAGTTCTCAACCGCTTCAGCACCAGTCGTTACGAAGATCGCTTTTTTGTCGCCAGAAATAGGAGCGATATCAACCAGCTTTTCTGCCAGTTCAACGGCAGGCTCGTATGGCGTTACAGTGATGCAGGTATGCGTCAGGTTTTCAACCTGGCCTTTAACCGCATCAATGACTTTAGGGTGGCAGTGACCGGTGTTCAGTACGGCGATACCAGCTGCGAAATCGATGTAGCGGTTACCTTCTACGTCCCACATTTCAGCGTTTTTAGCACGCTCAACGTATACCGGTGCCAGGTTGCCCTGACCTACAGCGAAAACTTTATTCTTACGTTCCTGCAAAGATGCATTAGTTGACATGATGTACTCCACAAATAAAGGCCTGCCTGAGCAGGCCGCAGTAAAATAGGGAGCTGAAAGCGGGGCTGTCAGCTCGGGCTAACCGGGTTATTAACGAATGCCACCCAGCAGCATGTATTTGATTTCCAGGTATTCATCCAGACCGTACTTAGAGCCTTCACGGCCGGTACCGGACTCTTTAACGCCACCGAAAGGTGCAACTTCGGTAGACAGGATGCCGTCGTTTACAGCAACCATGCCGTATTCCAGACCTTCAGAAACACGCCAGATGCGGCTCATGGTTTCGGAGTAGAAGTAAGCTGCCAGACCGAATGGCGTGTTGTTAGCAATTTCGATTGCTTCTTCTTCAGTCTCGAAACGAACGATAGGTGCTACAGGACCAAAGATCTCCTGAGTGAAGACCGGCATTTCCTGAGTGACGTTAGACAGGATCGTCGGGGTGTAGAACAGCTCACCGTGTGCGTGACGCTCACCACCAGTCAGGATTTTAGCGCCCTGCTCAACAGAGGCTTTAACCAGAGTGTCTACTTTGTCGATAGCGGCTTTGTTGATCAGAGGACCCACTTCAACGCCCGGCGTGGTGCCGTTACCGATCTGCATCTCTTCAACGCGCTTAGCCAGCTTCTCAGCGAACTCGTCATGTACACCAGCCTGAACCAGCAGACGGTTAGCACAAACACAGGTCTGACCGGCGTTACGGTATTTGGATGCGATTGCGCCTTCTACAGCCGCGTCGATATCGGCATCGTCAAATACGATAAACGGAGCGTTGCCACCCAGTTCCATAGAGGTTTTCTTAACGGTGTCGGCACACTGCTTCATCAGCAGTTTGCCAACCGGCGTAGAACCGGTGAAGCTCAGCTTGCGAACGATAGGGCTGGAGGTCAGTTCGCCACCGATAGCGGCAGCGTTAGTGCCGGTTACCACGTTCAGTACGCCAGCAGGTACGCCAGCGCGCTGCGCCAGTTCAGCCATAGCCAGTGCACAGAAAGGGGTTTCTTCAGACGGCTTGATCACGATAGTACAACCCGCTGCCAGAGCAGGAGCCGCTTTACGGGTGATCATCGCAACCGGGAAGTTCCAAGG
This sequence comes from Oceanospirillum sp., assembly GCF_982874595.1. NCBI lineage: Bacteria > Pseudomonadati > Pseudomonadota > Gammaproteobacteria > Oceanospirillales > Oceanospirillaceae > Oceanospirillum > Oceanospirillum sp. The sequence goes on from NZ_CEYNZH010000077.1 coordinate 3,733, forward strand.
CGTGATGGCCGCAACAACACCAATAGGTTGTTTAACGGTTACGATGCGCTTGTCAGCTGCGTGAGTCGGGATCACGTCACCGTAGGCGCGACGGCCTTCTTCAGCGAACCATTCGATGAAGGAAGCACCGTACATCACTTCGCCCATCGCTTCTTTCAGAGGCTTGCCCTGTTCGATGGTCATCAGCAGACCCAGGTCTTCCTGAGCAGCAACCATTAGGTCGAACCACTTCTTCAGGATAACAGCACGCTCTTTAGCGGTTTTTGCTTTCCAGGAAACCATCGCTTTGTCAGCCGCTTCAATCGCCTGACGGGTTTCTTCTGCGCCCAGGTCAGCAACATCTTCAATGTGCAGGCCAGTAGCCGGGTTTTTAACGCTGAAGGTTTTACCGCTCTGCGCGTTAACCCATTCACCGTTGATGTAAGCCTGTGTCTTAAGTAGCTGTGGATCTTTTAATTTTAGTAACATGTTTTGCTCCAACTTCCTGGCACATAAAGCAAGTAATTCGCCGGCAGGGTTAAATCAGGACATAACAGCCCATGACAATTGCTGCCAAAGTACGTGCATACTAGTTAAGGGTCTTGTTTTAAAAAATGAGTAACAATCAACGCATAGTTTGGTTAAGGCTGAACAAATGCGCCTGAAAACGCTTTGCGGTGGATCAACGTTAACCCTATGAACCCCGTTCAGGCCACAGAATACGTGGGCTGAAGGGGGTTGCGAAAGTTGCCTATACCGTAAAGGCTTCTGTCAGTTTTTCCAGTTGTTCCGCACGTTCATAGGTGGCACGTGTGTTATCGGAGATCTGACGGTTGGCCTGATTGTTGTTCTGAATCTCACCGGCGATGCTGTCCATATTTTTAGCCATATCACCGGTTGTCAGGGCAACCTCGCGAATAGCCTGACCAATGGCGTTAGCCTGTTCTGCGGCTTCTGAGGTTTGCTTCTCTATATGGCGAATCGCTTCTTCTGCTTTTTCACTGAGTTTGCGGCCGGTTTCAACCTGGCTACGGCTCTGGTTGATGGCGTTTACCACATCTTTGGTACCCTGTTGGATGCGCTCGATTTTTTCGGTAATGCTGGCGGTCGCTTTTACGGTCTGTTCGGCCAGTGTGCGTACCTCATCGGCAACCACGGCAAAACCGCGACCCGCTTCTCCGGCTCGGGCGGCTTCAATGGCAGCGTTCAGTGCCAGCAGGTTGGTCTGTTCGGCAACGCCCTGAATCAGTTCGATAACAGTATCGATCTCTTTCGACTGCTCGCCCAGCTGTTCAACGGAGTGGCTGGTGCTTTCAAAGGCTGCGGCAACGGATTGCAGTGATTCCAGCGCCTGAGAGATCACCTGAGCGCCATCAAGTGCTGAATCGTGGGCGCTTTGAGTGGCATCGCTAACCTGTTGACCGCTTTGGGCGATCTGTTCGGTGGTCACGCTGATCTCTTCAGTGGCTGCAACCAGTGAGGTACTGCGTTGGCCGATGGTTTCGCTGCTGTGCTGAATATTCTGCTGCGAGTGGTCGGTCTCGTCGGAGATCTGCTTCAGGCTGTGAGTGCTGGTTTTGATATGGCTGACCAGATCATGAATCTGGCTGCACATGCTGTTGGTGGCATCTGCCAGCTGATGGAACTCATCGCTGGGGTTGGAGCCTTTCGCCATGCGGGTGGTCAGATCACCGGAGGCGATCTGGTTTAGTGTGCTCAGCGCCCGCTGCATATTGCGGGAGATAGAGGTCGCCACAGACCCGATAATCAGTACCGCTATCGCTACCAGAATCAGACTGCCGATAATCAGGCTGCTACGGGCACTGTCACGGGTATCCTGAACATTTTGCTGGGCTTCCACTGCCAGAACATTGACCAGTCGATGTGTCGTCTGTTGAATCTGCTCGTTCAGCTGGTTACGTAACCGGTCGAGTATTTTCTCATCTTTGGCGTGTTTCAGCTTGATGGTTGCCATTGCCAGAAAGGCCGCTTCATAACGATCCGTATCTTCGGCAAACATATCTTCAAAGTTAAAAGCGCGCACATCACTGCGCAGCTTTTCAATCAGATCCAGAACCGCCTGATGGTGGACCTGATCTGAGTTGATCAGAAAGTCCTTTTCAGCGTTACGGATCTCTTTAAAGGTGCTTGAGAAACTGTCCAGAATGCCTATTTTTTCAACCACTTCAGTCGCTGTGTTATCAAGCTTCCGAATCAGGCCCTGTTCGCCTTCAAGTTGAAGGCTGAACGAGATACTTTCTTCCAGAGTGCCGAGGTAGCTGGGCATCAGATTAAGAATTTCACTCAGTAGGGCGCGGGCCTGATTGTCTGACAGGTTATCGCGGACCTGAGTTAACGAGCTTTTATAATTAGTTTTAAGCTGTTTAACGGTCTGTGCCGCCTGGTTTAGCGCATCTGTTTTGGGTTGTTCTTTCAGTTTTTCAAGAATAAGAAGTTTGGATTGTAGCTGGCTGATCTCGGTGCTGGCCTGATTAATCTGATTCTGACCGGTTGAGGCATCGTTCATGGTGCCCAGCACTGAGATGCTATAGACGCCCATGATGCCAAAGCCGACGACAATGACGGCAACAATAAGAATCAGCTTCTGTCTAAGCGAGAAGTTGATATTCATCCTGTTCTACTCCTGGTTTATAGATGAACTCTTTGATCCGGCTGGTCACCGAAAGGAGTTTCTTATGAGGTTCGGGGGTTGTTGTTCAGGTTAGTACTTATTATTTGTGGGAACTCCGATTCTTGCGGTCCAAACCGGAGTTTCAGGCACTACTTCGCGACTTTAGGGTTAAGGCTTTTGTCTAACAATCGATCGACTTCAACGTTTAGTTTGGTTTTTCTGAAACTTTGATCAAGGTCATAAAAGCTTGGTTTATCGCGACGCCTTGTCACACTGGGGTTACAGCCGCTTGTGCAGAAAAATCTAATACGGTGGGATTTCGGTTGAGTTACCAAAATACTGATAAATGGTTTCTAAAAATAACGTTTTGGCTCTATTTGGCTTTTTCATCTGTTTATAGATCACCGCGGCGCCTAGTGTGAAGTGTTTGTGTCGTCGGGCGATCGCTTTCAGTTCGCCTTTCTCGACATAGGGGCGGGCCACCTCTTCCGGCAAAAAGCAGATAAATTCACCTGTCAGAGCCAGTGCGATGCGGGATTCGTAATGATAGGAGCTACCCGCCAGGTTCATCTCACTCAGCTGATGATAGATCTCTTCATGGGGTTGCAGGCCTGCATGAACCAGCTTGGCATCACAGATCATCTCGTTGGTGATGAGGTCATCTTCAAGGTGATACAGAGGATGATCTTTGGCGCAATAAAGGTAGTTGTTGTCGGTGAACAGATGAATGTAGTTCAGCCCCTGCAGTTTGCGGTGATAGGGGATAAAGGCGATATCCAGATCCCCGTTGAGAACCTGACGCTCCATATCCCGCATGTGTTCCACTTCAAAGCTAAGCGTTACTTTAGGGGCTGCTTTACAGTAGGCGCGCATCACTTCAGGGATGCGACAGCGTTCGTCGTTGCTGTAGGTGTCGCTGAGGGCGATACGTAACTGACCGGCGGGGCTTTCGCCCAGGTTGTTCAGCGTACTGCGGAACTGGTCCAGCTGGGCCAGCAGTTGTTTGCTCTCTTCATAAACCACGGCCCCTTCGTCAGTCAGCAGAAAACCACCCCGACCCCGTTTACACAGGGGCATACCCAAACGCGCTTCCAGTCGAGCGATATGGTTACTTACCGTCGGACGGCTGATATTCAGTTCAGCGGCCGCAGAGGTAAAGCCGCCACTTTCTACAACAGTTTTGAAAAGTTTGAGCTGCTTCAGTTCATAGTCACTGATCTGACCCAGAGAGGGTTTTTTCATCGAAGGCCTCACCTGCAACCAATCCGGATGCTTTTTTCAAAGCGTTCAGAAGTCACAGTCTAAAGTAGCGGTTATACATAATGACGCATCAAAGGGTAACACAGGGTCAACCTTAGCAGGGTTATGAGGTTTGTTACGTAAAAAAAGTGAAACCTTTGGGTAGATATTGGTTGGTTTATCCGGCAATTGGCTTTTGTGATGATCTGACGGCGCAAGGGGTAAGCCAAAAAGGCTACTTAATAAAAAACTATAAGATCAGGTGAGACATATGTTCACTAAAAAGACAATGTTCGGGACATTAGGTCGCTACAAGAAGAAATTTTCAGCGGCGGCACTGGCCCTGACTCTGGGCGTGGCTGGTATGGGTCAGGCTGCAGCAGCAGAGCACAATTGGCGTTTCAGTAATCTGTACAGCCGCGGAACCGCTTTCGGTGAGGTTTACGAAAGCCTGGCCAAAAATATTGAGGATCTGTCTGACGGCCGAATCAAGGTTCAGGTTCTGTACTCCGGCGAAGGCGTGGGCACCAGCGGTCTGCTGGGCGCTGTTAAGTCTGGCCTGATCACCATGGGCGCGCCTTTCCAGTCGATGCACGCCGGTGAGCTGCCAGCGGGTGTGGTTGAGATCGGTCTGCCCGGTGGTACTGATGATCCTAAAGAGCTGCAGGCACTGTTCCACGAAAAAGGTTTTGGCGATGTACTGACCAAAGCTTACGGCTCTCAGGGTATGGTTTGGCTGGAACCCTACATCCAACCACCGGTTTATATTCTGACTAAAAAACCGATTAACTCGGTTGAAGACTTTAAAGGCCTGAAAATACGTGCGCCAGGTGCTTACGGTAAGTTCCTGCGTAACCTGGGTGCCTCTCCGGTATCCCTTGCCTGGAGTGAGATCTACACCTCTCTGGCCACTGGCGTTATTGATGGCTCCATCGGTTCCAACATGATCGACCACCGCGATGGTAACCACGTTGAAGTAGCAAAATACATGTACCGTCTGCCGCTGGCTGGTGCGCAGGTTCTGCCGATTGTGGTTAACCGCAACGCCTGGAAGAAACTGCCGGATGATCTGAAAGCGGCTGTTCGTAAAGCGACTGAGATTCATGCTGCTGACCAGCTGCGTCTGTCCCGTAAATGGGAGTCTGAAGCCGTTGCAGAAATGGAAGCTAAAGGCCTGAAATGGAGCCCTGAGCCAAGCGAAGCAGACAAGAAAGCATGGGCCGATGCCGGTGCCAGTCTGTGGGATGAGTACGCTGCTAAGGATAAGTACAGCAAACAGTTGATCGATATTCTTCGCAAAGAGCAGATGTAAGTCGGATTAAAGTGTCCGCTTGATTCGGGTAAAACCTATCGGGCTGGCGCATTAATTCATTCAACATCTTGGGGAGCGCCTTTGGGCGCTCTTTGTGCTCCGTTTATTAGGTGAGCCTTTTGGTAGGTAAACCCTGTTTAGGTAAACCGCTTTTAGGTGAGTCTTTTTGTTAGGTAAAAAGTATGACTGCATTCCTCAGAAACCTGTGTCAGCTGGTGGACCTGATTGTTCGTCTGTGTGGCAAAGCTGCGGCCTATCTGATGCCTGTTTTGGCATTTGTTGTTGCCTTCGAGGTTTTCTCCCGTTACGTGTTAAATAGTCCGACGATTTGGGCGTTTGACCTGTCCCTGTTTCTGTTCGGCTATATCGCTGCTTTGGGTGGTGCGTATGCGCAACAGCAGCGCGCACATATCAACGTGGATATTCTCTATTTCCGGGTCTCTAAAAAATCCCGCGCCGTGTTCAATCTGGTTTCCTGGTCTTTGGGTATCTTCTTTTTGCTTCTGGTGATTCAGATGTGCTTCGGTAAGTTTGAGGAAGCGATTGAATACGATTATCGCCGCCAGAGTGAGTGGGCACCGCCTATGTTCCATTTCTGGATCATGATGATGGCCGCCGGTGGTTTGTTTGTGGCTCAGCTGGGCCGTGACATGTTGGCAGAAGCCTACTACCTGATTACCGGTCAGCCTCTGATCCCGGAAGAGAGTTCAGGCGAAGACGATAACGATAACAAGGCACAGCAAACTGAGGCGGCGGAATAATGGATCTGGGTATTGAAGCATTAACCGGCGTTCTGCTGGTCTGTATTTTCTTGTTCTTCGCATTAGGTGCGCAGGTGGGTCTGGCACTGGGCGGCATCGCCATGGGCGTGGGCTATATGGTTTGGGGTGATGGTCTGTTTAATATTATCCCCTCAACCATAGAGTCGACCTATTTCAGCTTTATTTTGCTGGCGATTCCTCTGTATATCTATATGGGGCAGCTGCTGACCAAATCCGGCATTGGTGATGCCATGTTTAACTTCAGCCAGTTGGTTGTCGGTAAGGTGCGTGGCTCGCTGGCGATCAGTGTGATCGGTGTTTGCTCTATGATTGGTGCCATGGTGGGCATTATCGGTGCGGGCATTATGACCTCAGGTTCTATCGCTCTGCGCCCGATGCTGGAACGGGGCTATGACCGTAAACTGGCCTTGGGTGTGATTATGGCCGGTGGTGGTCTGGGTATTCTGATTCCGCCAAGCATTCCGATGATTATGTTTGCGGCCTCGACTCAGAACTCCGTAGGTCGTATGTTCCTGGGCGCTATGATGCCGGCACTGCTGACGGTTTTCTGTCTGATGGCTTACGTGGTGATCAGCTGCTGGCTGAAGCCGGAGCGTGCCCCCATTGATTCTCAGCAGGATGATTTTGTTCCTCATACCCCGAGCGAGCGCTTCCGTGTCATCCGCGATGGTCTGTTCTCGCTGCTGCTGATTGTGGCAGTACTGGGCAGTATTATCACCGGTATTGCGACACCGACCGAGTCCGGCGCTATTGGTGTAATGGGTGCTATTGTTCTGGCGATTCTGTTCAAGCGCTTTAAGTGGGATATGTTTAAGGCGGCTGGTCTGCAAACCGGTACTTTGGTCAGTGTGGCGATGTGGATCATCTTTGGCGCATCGGTCTTCAGTAACTTCCATCTGCTGATGGGTGTACAGAATATGGTGGCTGATTTTACCAGTGGTCTGGATATGCCACCGATCATGATCATCATTATGTTCCAGCTGATCATGTTGTTACTGGGCTTTATCATCGACGAATTCATTATCGTTCTGATGTGCGCCCCCCTGTTTACACCGATTGCTGTATCACTGGGTTATGACCCGATCTGGTTCGGCGTACTGATGATTCTGAATATTCTGATTGCGGTACAGACTCCGCCCTATGGTTTTGCGCTTTTCTATCTGAAAGGCATCGCCCCGGCGGGTATCGGCATGGGCGAGATCTACCGCTCGGTGACGCCGTTTGTGATGATCAACGTGATGGTGCTGATTCTGTGTATGGTATTCCCGGATATCGTACTTTGGTTGCCGAACACTGTAATGGATGGCTAGCAGGTAATCAGCGAGCCGCTGGTTTTCGTTATCTGCAATGGAATGCGTCATTGTCTAGTCCTGATATAAGTTGACACTTTTTTACAGCGCCCGATGAACCTCATCG
>NZ_CEYNZH010000078.1:0-10718 GCF_982874595.1 Oceanospirillum sp.
GTGCGTAGATGTCAGACGCTGCTTTTACAGATTCAACCAGAGAGAACTCTTCACCAGCATCCACTTCACGGCCAACTTCAGGCAGCTCAACGAATACCACATCGCCCAGCTGGTCCTGTGCGTGATCGGTAATACCAACCGTTACCGTACCGTCACCGTTGTCCAGAACCCACTCGTGGGATGCGGTGTACTTCAGGTTGCCCGGAATATTGCTCATGTTCGCTTCCTCAATCTTTATCTGATTAGATCTAATGAAATGACTAAATGGCAGCAACCGGAACGGTTATCCGGTGCTGGCCGTGATTATCTTTAAATGCGTACGGGAAACAAAGCCCAAGAGCGATATTTCCCGCTTATTTTGATCATTTTAAGCCTTTTTGCGCCTAAAGAAGGGTTAGCAGTTGACCACATTAACGGCAAGGCCACCTCTTGAGGTTTCTTTATACTTGTCCTGCATATCAAGGCCTGTCTGGCGCATGGTTTCGATCACGCTGTCCAGTGATACCTGATGATGACCATCCCCGCGTATCGCCAAACGGGCAGCGTTGATCGCCTTGACCGCACCCATGGTGTTGCGTTCGATGCAGGGCACCTGAACCAGTCCACCGATCGGATCGCAGGTTAAACCTAAATTGTGTTCCATGCCGATCTCGGCGGCATTTTCGATCTGTTCGTTCGTACCGCCCATGACCGCGCATAATGCACCGGCAGCCATAGAGCAGGCGACGCCGATCTCACCCTGACAACCCACCTCTGCTGCTGAGATAGAGGCGTTCTCTTTATAGAGCATGCCGATGGCGCTGGCAGTGGCTAAAAACTCAATAATGCCTGCTTCATTGGCATTGGGCAGAAAGCGCACGTAATAACTTAACACGGCCGGAATGACGCCCGCTGCACCATTGGTTGGGGCAGTAACGACCCGGCCTCCGGCAGCGTTTTCTTCATTCACGGCCATGGCGAACAGATTGACCCAGTCCATCACCGTTAGTTGATCTTTCAGGGCGATTTCCGGTTTTTCCGTCAGCTCTTTATAGAGTTCCGGTGCACGACGCTTAATATGCAGTCCGCCCGGTAGTTCACCGGTCTCTTTGCAGCCCTTGCGGACGCAGTCATCCATCACCTGCCAGATGTTCATCAGCTGCTGTCGGATCGCGGCTTCGCATTGGCTTTCATCCGCTGCCGTCGGTGCCTGCAGGGCGATCTCGTTATCCAGCATCATCTGAGCGATGGTTTTGCCGGAGGCTTTACCTCTGGCCAGTAATTCTTTACCGCTTTTGAACGGGTAGGGGCGGGGTTCGACGCTATCCTGCAGCCTCTCTTTAGGCAGCTGCGATGCGGCGCTCAGTTCCGGCTTAGCCCTGATCTCGTCTTCGCTGAGAACAAAGCCACCGCCTACGGAGTAGTAAACGCCCTGACAGCAAACCATGCCAGCCTGATCAAAAGCACTGAAGCGCATACCGTTCGGGTGTTCCGGGAGTGAATCCTGAAAATGGAACACCAGATCCTGCGCTTCGTTAAATTCGATATGATGTTCGCCACCCAGTAAAAGCTGATGGTTATGGCGAATGGTGCTGATCATCTGATCGACACCTGTGGTTTCAACCGTGTCCGGTTGCTCCCCCAGTAAACCCAGTAACACCGCAGTGTCGGTCGCATGACCTGTGCCGGTCAGCGCCAGAGAGCCAAAAAGCTCTGTTTTAACCCGGCTGATCCGATCCAGGCTGTTGTTGCCTTCCGTCTGGCTTTTCAGCTGATCGATAAAGCGGTTTGCTGCGATCATGGGGCCGACGGTATGCGAGCTTGAAGGGCCTATGCCAATTTTAAACAGATCAAAAATACTCAGTGACATAGCCTTCTCCTTCTTATTCTGCTGACTCGCCTGAGATGAATTGGTTTATTCCGGCGGTGACAGCGTTTTTTGTTGTTATTGAGTTTAGGAGTCTTTAGCAGAAAACCCTTAATTGATCGCCCTGAATAGCGAGCGGTTCAAAAAACTATGTCCTGCACGCTTATGACTTGCTGTTGCCTGCCTCTGACCGATAGTAGAAGGCCAGCGCGCAACAAAAGCCTTGATTTCACTCTTTTGGAGCATACAGAGGGTGTCTGACTCTGGTCATGGAATCATTGCCGGATTCTGCATGTGCGTGCAGGACACATTTTTTACTAGCCTGATAGACAGGCTGCCCGCTTTGGCGGGCGTCAGATTATCAAATTGGTTTTGCAGAGTGCAATAAAAAATTTCCAATCGGAAACAAAGGTTTCTGTTTCAGGGAAATGCCCTATGCTGGCTTTAAAAGCGACAAGCGCTTGTGTAACATGCCGAACCAGTTAAAGGTTTGAATGCGCGGTATATAGGCGGTTCTGCCATATCTCACATAGGGAATTACGATGCCTGAAGAGCCTCATTTTCTGATCGAAGAAAAGCAGCGTGAAGAAAAGATCCAGATCACCCGTGCCGAAGCCAATGCGGAGTCTTATGTGGAGCCTCTTGAGCTGGGTAAACGGGTGCGGGAGATTCGCCTGAGTCAGAATCTGACCCTTGAAGAGGCCAGCAAGCTGTCGGGTCTGGCGCGCTCTACGCTGTCTAAGATTGAGAATGATCAGATCTCGCCGACCTTCTCTGTGGTGACCAAGCTGGCGAACGGTCTGGGGATCGATATGCCTCAGCTGTTTACCCGTCCGAAAGAAGCCGTGGCTGCAACCGGGCGTCGAGATATCACCCGCAAAGGTGAGGGTAAACCGCATCCCACGCCAACCTACGAGCATGAGTTGCTCAGCACTCAGCTGACCAATAAGAAGATGATTCCCTACCGTACAGTGGTGCGGGCGCGATCCATTGAGGAGTACCCGGAGTGGGTTCGTCATGAGGGCGAGGAGTTGCTCTATGTGTTGTCCGGTTCGGTTCTGCTCTACACGGAATTTTATGAGCCGATTGAGCTTATGGCGGGAGATTCGGCTTATTACGATTGCGCCATGGGGCATTCGCTGGTGTCTACCAGTGAAGAGGATGCGGTTGTGCTTTGGGTGACCGCCTGATTTGGCAAACTTTTCTTGCAACAGGTTTCCTATTTCGTTAGCTTTGTTTCCAATAAGAAACGCTGGTTGAGTCGATTAGCATAATCGGCTCGCAACTTTCCTCTGAGTTTTCCTGAAATGGTCTAACGTATCTCAGAGGGTCTAGTCCTTATATGAGGTTTACGATGGCAGACGCGCAGGGTGCTCTGAAACAAACTCCTTTATTTGACCTTCACAATGAGCTGGGCGCTCGCATGGTGCCGTTCGCGGGCTATGAGATGCCGGTTCAGTATCCGCTGGGTGTTAAAAAAGAGCACATCCATACCCGCGAGAAGGCTGGTCTGTTCGATGTGTCCCACATGGGGCAGGTGAAGCTGCACGGCGCAAATGCCGCTAAGGCGCTGGAAGCTCTGGTACCTGTCGATATTATCGATCTGCCCGCTGGTAAGCAGCGTTATGCGCTGTTCACCAATGAGCAGGGCGGCGTGATGGATGACCTGATGGTGACCAATCATGGTGATTACATCTACGTCGTTGTGAACGCGGCCTGTAAAGAGCAGGATATCGCTCACATGCGCGCAAACCTGGGCGACGATGTTGAGCTGGAAGTGATGGATGATGCTGCGCTGGTTGCGCTGCAGGGTCCTGAAGCTGCGGCTGTCATGGCGCGCTTTGCTCCGGATACTGCGGATATGGTCTTTATGGATGCCTGTGCCGTTAAAGTTGATGGCGTTGAGTGTCTGGTTTCCCGTTCCGGTTACACCGGTGAAGATGGGTTTGAAATCTCTATTCCGTCAGCAGAAGCTGAACGCATCTGTCGCCTGCTGCTGAATGAGCCTGAAGTAGAAGCGATTGGCCTTGGAGCTCGTGACTCTCTGCGTCTGGAAGCGGGTCTGTGTTTGTACGGTCACGATATCGACACAACGACCACGCCGCTGGAAGCCAGCCTGATCTGGGCGATCTCTAAAGTGCGTCGTGCGGATGGTGAGCGTGCCGGTGGTTTCCCGGGCGCGGATATCATTCTGGGTCAGATCGCGAACAAAGACTGGACCCGTAAGCGTGTGGGTCTGGTTGCAGAAGGTCGTGCACCGATCCGTGAAGGTGCTGAGCTGTTTGATGCCGATGGCAACAAGATTGGTGTTGTGACCAGTGGTACTTTCGGTCCGACAGCTGAGAAGCCTGTGGCTATGGGTTACGTGGCTACTGAATTCTCCGCCCTGGAAACTCAGGTTTTCGCCAGCGTACGTGGTAAGCAGCTGCCGATGACCGTGGCGAAAATGCCATTAGTCGAGCAGCGCTATTATCGTGGTTAAGAGCCCGTGGTTAAAAGCCCTCGGTTAAGAGTGCGGTTAAGAATCTCATGATTAAGGATTCATAGGTTAATAGCTTGCGCTGAAAAGAATCGCGTTAATACCAATACCCGAGCACTGCCCTGTTCAGGTGTTGGTTAAAAGCGGTTAAAACCTGTGGCCGTGCTTCGTGACTGATGTGTTGTCTCAGGTTGAGCAAACCCCTGATAAAGAACTTTATCAGGGGTTTTGTTTTTCTGCCCTTAGGAGAGGCGTTACATATTCATCTGCAGAGTTTTTTCGGTAATAGCGTTTTTTTAAGTCATTAGTCTTATTCAGCGGTTGAATTATCAGGCGAAATTGAATCCAATAGTGCGCCTTAAGCGGAGGCGTTATCGGTAGAGCATGCACAACATAGAAACCAAGTGGCTGGAAGACTTTCTGGCGTTAGCAAAGACCCAGAGTTTTTCTCAGGCCGCGCGCCTTCGGCATGTCACTCAGCCCGCCTTCAGTCGACGCATTAAGACCCTTGAGCAATCCGTGGGTGTGCAGCTGTTTGAGCGTGATGTTCAGCCGGTGCGCCTCAGTGAGGCCGGGCAGCAGTTTTTACCGACCGCGCGCAAGGTGCTGGCTCAGTTGCAGGCGGCGGTTCGTCAGCTGTCTCCTTCCGGTGGTTATCTTCCCCGAATCAATTTCTGTGCGGCTCATGCCCTGACGTTTACCCTGATGCCTGAGCTGGTGCGCTGGATTCGTCAGCAGGAAAGCGGCTTTATGGTGCGTACCGAGGCGGCCAATGTTGATGTGGGGCTGAATGCGCTGCGCAAAGGGGAGTGTGACTTCCTGCTGGCGTTTCATGATCCTCAGTCCTGGATTCGGCTGGATGAAGCCTTGTTCCCCCATTGTCAGTTAGGTTGGACGCGTCTGGTGCCGGTATGTAAAGCGACTCGCCACGGTCAGGCGATCTATCGGTTGGGTGTGGATCAGGATGTGCCTTATCTGGCCTATACCTCTGAGGCGATGCTGGGGCAGGCGGTGCGTGAGCGGCTGCGGTCTCAGCTGGGTGATCTGAGTCTGAAAAAGGTATATGAAACCGCGATGGCTCAGGGTTTGAAAGAGATGGTGCTGGCAGGAGAGGGTGTTGCCTGGTTGCCGGAAGTGACCATTAAGCAGGAGCTTGAATCCGGCGCGATTGTGCCCTGTGGTTCTGAGCAGTGGGTGATCCCGCTGGCAATCTGTCTTTATCGCTCTGTCAGTGATGAAAAACCGATGGTTGATCGTTTGTGGCAGCTGATTGGTGAGCGCTACGGATCGGTCTGATCTGTCGTTTTGCCTGCGAGCTGTTCTGTGCGTTTGGCTGTGAGACGTTCTGTCGCCGGATTGGGTCGTCATCGGGCTATATTTTTGTTTTAACGCGGTTTTTCCTGCTCATATGCCGCATTTGCCTTTGCGGGCGGTGGAGTTGATGCGGGGTCGGGTATATAATACTTCGCCTTATATGCCCGTCTGAAATCGATGCGGGGCGGAAAGAATTAAATTCGCGCTGGCTTCACTGATGTGTTGCAGGCGCATTCGGCGTTCAGCCGCTATTGAATCATGGTTGCTGACCCTGTGTGTTGTTCAGGGTGAGTGGCTATAAAAGAGTACAACAGGAAAACAGGACATAATTATGCGCAGCCATTATTGCGGCGAACTGAATGAATCCCATATCGGCGAAACAGTCACTCTGTGTGGCTGGGTTCACCGTCGTCGTGACCACGGTGGGGTAATTTTCTTAGATCTGCGTGATCGTGACGGTCTGACTCAGGTGGTGGTTGACCCTGACACAGTAGAAGCTTTCGCGGCTGCTGATAAAAGCCGTAGCGAGTATGTGCTGAAAATTGAAGGTCTGGTACGTGCGCGTCCTGAAGGCACTACGAACGCGAATATGCCGACCGGCATGATTGAAGTTCTGGGTAAAGATGTTGAAGTACTGAACGCTTCTGAAACGCCTCCATTCCCTCTGGATGAGCACGTTAAAGTGGGTGAGGACGTTCGTCTGAAGTACCGCTATGTTGACCTGCGTCGTCCTGAGATGCTGGAAAAACTGCGTTTCCGTTCCAAGATGACCCACACCATCCGCAACTATCTGGATGAGAAAGGCTTCCTGGATATCGAAACACCGATCCTGACCCGTGCGACGCCGGAAGGTGCCCGTGACTATCTGGTACCAAGCCGTACCCACGCAGGCAGCTTCTTTGCGCTGCCTCAGTCACCTCAGCTGTTCAAGCAGCTGCTGATGGTGTCTGGTATGGACCGTTACTACCAGATCGCTAAGTGCTTCCGTGATGAAGATCTGCGTGCCGATCGTCAGCCTGAGTTTACTCAGATCGATATCGAAGCATCTTTCGTGACTGACGAAGAGATCATGGGTCTGGCTGAAGGCATGACTCAGAAACTGTTCCAGGAAGTACTGGACGTTGATCTGGGTGAATTCCCACGTATGCCGTTTGCTGAAGCGATGCACCGCTTTGGTAGCGACAAGCCGGATCTGCGTATTCCACTGGAAATGGTGGACATGGGCGATCTGATGGCGCAGGTTGACTTTAAAGTCTTCTCTGGCCCGGCTACGGATCCTAAAGGTCGTGTTGCCGCGCTGCGTGTTCCGGGTGGTGCTTCACTGTCCCGTAAGCAGATCGACGAATACACCAAGTTCGTGGGTATCTATGGTGCCCGTGGTCTGGCATGGATCAAAGTTAATGATCGTAAAGCGGGTCTGGAAGGTCTGCAGTCTCCGATCGTTAAGTTTATGGAAAATGTTATTGATGATGTGCTGGATCGTGTTGATGCACAGGATGGCGATATCATCTTCTTCGGTGCTGACACCGCTAAAGTGGTTAACGAAGCGATCGGCGCACTGCGTTGCAAGCTGGGTGAAGATCTGAATCTGTACACCTGTGAGTGGGCTCCGCTGTGGGTTGTAGACTTCCCGATGTTCGAAGAGAACAGCGATGGTTCCCTGTCTGCACTGCACCACCCGTTCACTTCTCCGGCGTGTTCTGCTGAAGAGCTGGCAGCGAACCCGGGTGAAGCCCTGTCCGTTGCTTACGATATGGTTCTGAACGGTACTGAGCTGGGTGGCGGTTCTATCCGTATCCATGATCAGAAGATGCAGCAGGCGGTGTTTGACGTTCTGGGTATCAGCCAGGAAGAGCAGCAGGAGAAGTTTGGCTTCCTGCTGGACGCGCTGAAATTCGGTGCGCCACCACACGGTGGTCTGGCATTCGGTCTGGACCGTCTGGTGATGCTGATGACAGGTACCCAGTCGATCCGTGAAGTGATCGCCTTCCCTAAAACTCAGAGTGCCGGTTGTGTTATGACTGCAGCTCCGGGCGAGGTAAGTGCTGAGCAGCTGAAAGAGCTGAATATCCGTCTGCGTCAGAAGATTGCGCCTACGGAAGAATAAGCAGCTTTTATAGCTGTGCCTTAAGCGTTGGTTTGTCCGGCGCTTATGGTTTCGATGGGCATCAGATTCTCTCTGATGCCCATTTTAGTTTTAGCGTCTTTATTTAACGGCTTCAGATAGCTTGAATCTTTTTTCTGAGATGACAGGCGGTTAAATAAAGAGGTTGTGTGAATAACTCAGATACAAACGGGAGTTTGGAATGGCTGGCCACAGTAAATGGGCAAACATTAAACACCGGAAAGCTGCGCAGGATGCAAAGCGCGGCAAAATTTTTACCAAACTGATTCGCGAGCTGACCGTAGCCGCTCGTCAGGGTGGTCCTTTGCCGGAAGATAATCCGCGTTTGCGTGCCGCGGTTGATAAAGCTCTGGGCGCGAATATGACCCGTGACACCATCGACCGAGCGATTGCCCGGGGTGCGGGAGACGCGGACAGCGATAACGTCGAAGAGATGACCTACGAGGGCTATGGCCCGGGCGGTGTTGCTGTTCTGGTTGAATGTATGTCCGACAACAAAAATCGTACCGTAGCGGAAGTGCGCCATGCTTTTTCAAAGCGCGGCGGCAATCTGGGAACCGACGGTTCTGTTGCCTATCTGTTTGAGAAAAAAGGTCAGATCTATTTCGAGCCGGGTGCTGATGAAGAGGCGCTTATGGATGTGGGTCTTGAAGCCGGTGCCGAAGACATTGTGACCCATGATGACGGCTCTATTGAAGTCACAACGGACTGGACAGAGTTTAACGCGGTTAAAGAAGCTTTGGCTGAGGCCGGACTTGAAGCCGCTGGTGGCGAAGTGACCATGGTGCCTTCTACCACAGCCCCAATGGACAAAGAGGGCGCGGAAAAAATTATGGCGCTGATCGAGCATCTGGAAGATCTGGACGATGTTCAGAACGTGTACAGCAATGCGGATATCCCGGCTGATGTTATGGAACAGCTGGGCTAATGTTTTCCGGCCACCTTTTTTGTGGCTGGCGTTTTCTGCCTGAGCACTTTCAGGCGGGAGTACTTTAAGGACAGTTATGGCCGTCATCCTGGGTATTGATCCCGGTAGCCGGAAGACCGGTTATGGTGTTATCCGCATGGAAGGGCACCGAATGAATTATATCGCCAGTGGTTTTATCAAAATCACCGGCGAGACTCTGGCGGATAAGCTACAGCAGGTTTATGCCGGAGTTTCTGAGGTGATCGCTCAATATCAGCCAACCCAGTTCGCCATTGAACAGGTGTTTATGGCGAAAAATGCTGACTCTGCCCTCAAACTGGGGCAGGCGCGCGGTGTGGCTATTGTTGCTGCGGCTAATGTGGGGCTGCCGGTCAGTGAGTATGCCGCCCGTCTGATCAAGCAAGCTGTAGCGGGAACCGGTGCCGCAACCAAGGTTCAGGTGCAGCAGATGGTCGCTGCCATTCTGAAACTTTCCGATCTTCCTCAATCCGATGCCGCCGATGCTCTGGCTATCGCGATCTGTCACGCCAATTCAAACCTGGGTTTGGTTGCCGGTGCCGGAAAACGCGGTGGTCGTCGTAGCAGTTGCTGGCGTCAATTCCGCCCGGAGTAATGCAGCATGACGCTGTTTAATATCCCTTTTATCTATTATCTCGATATTTTTGGCACCATTGTTTTCGCCATTACCGGTGTGCTGGCGGCCAGTGAAAAGCGCCTTGATCTGTTCGGTGTTATCGTGGTCGGTATGGTCACGGCCATCGGCGGCGGTACGATCCGGGATCTGGTACTTGGTCGTACACCTGTGTTTTGGGTGGTTGAAACCCTCTATATCTGGGTTATTGTGGCGACTACGGTGATGACCTTTATTGCCGCACGTTTCCACCCTTTTCCCTACAGAACCCTGCAGGTTTCCGATGCAATCGGGCTTGGTGTGTTTACGGTGATTGGTGCGCAGGTGGCCTTGAATCTGGGGCATCCACCGGTTATTGCTGTGATGATGGGCGTGATGACCGGCGTGTTCGGTGGTGTGGTGCGTGATGTGCTGACCGGTGAAATTCCGATGATTTTCCAGAAAGAGATCTACGCCACGGCGGCAATGGCGGGAGCGGTGGTCTTTGTGAATCTGCGCTGGTTTTTACCGGAAGGAACAGAGGCTGTGAGCGCTATCGTGACCATGTCATTTGTGATCGGGCTAAGATTGGCGGCGATCTACTGGAACTTACAGTTACCGGTGTTTCTGCTCTCCTACAAAACAGCAGAAGAAAAGCGGCAACAGCGTGAGATGAAGAAGTCTCAGGCATCGAAATCAGCGGCGAATCAATAAAACAGGATTGAATACGATGATTGGACGACTAAAAGGCGTATTGGCAGAGAAAATGCCACCCCAGCTGCTGATCGATGTGAATGGCGTGGGTTATGAAGTAGAAGCACCTATGAGCACTTTTTATCAGCTGCCTGCCTTGGGTGAGTCGGTGGAGCTGTTCACACACTTCGTGGTGCGGGAAGATGCCCAGTTGTTGTATGGCTTTGGTGATCGCAATGAGCGCCGCCTGTTTCGTGACCTGATCAAAGTGAACGGTGTTGGCCCTAAGCTGGCTCTGACTATTTTATCCGGTATTGAAGCGTCTCAGTTTGTGCGCTGTGTTAACGATGGCGATACCAATGAGCTGGTCAAGCTGCCGGGTGTGGGAAAGAAAACCGCTGAGCGTCTGCTGGTGGAAATGAAAGATCGCCTTAAAGATTGGGCGACTGATCCTGAGGTGTTTGAGTTAACGGCTCCGGAGTCCGGTGAAGCGGCTACCGCAATAGAAGTGAAGGATGGTCGTGAAGAGGCAGAGCAGGCGCTTATTGCGCTGGGTTATAAGCCTGCACAGGCCAGTAAGGCGGTGAATGCTGTTTACAGTAGTGGGATGAGCACGGAAGAGCTGATCCGGGCAGCCTTAAAAGGTATGATTTAATATACAGTGTTTTTAACCTTCACCGATGAATCAATAGGCCAAGCTGATGATTGAAGCAGACCGGTTAG
>NZ_CEYNZH010000079.1:0-10610 GCF_982874595.1 Oceanospirillum sp.
CACGAAGCGATCTCCGATGAAGAGCGCCGCAGCGACATCATCTTTATGACCGCCTACGCGGATCTGGAAACCGCCATTGAAGCCCTGCGCGCCGGGGCCAGTGACTTTATTCTTAAGCCGTTTCGTCTGGAACAGATGATGGCCGCCATTGACCGTTGCGTCGAGCGCCGCCTGATGGCCCGAGAAAACTTTGTCCTGAAGCGCGAACTGAATACCGTATTCAGCTCCGGCAACGCCATGCTGGGCGAAAGTCAGGTGATCCGCGATGTGGACAGCATTATTCGCCGTGTCGCACCAACACCATCTGCAGTACTGATCGAAGGGGAATCCGGAACCGGTAAAGAATTGGCCGCCCGCGCCCTGCACGAAAACAGCGGCCGAACCGGAGCCTTTGTCCCGGTAAACTGTGGTGCCATCGCCGCTGATATTCTGGAAAGCGAGCTGTTTGGACACACCAAAGGCGCGTTCACCGGTGCCCAGAAAGCCCGGGAAGGCCTGTTTACCTTCGCCAGCGGCGGTACGCTTTTCCTTGATGAGATTGGCGAAATGCCACTGGCCATGCAGGCTAAACTGTTGCGTGTTCTTGAGCTTAAAGCAGTAAGGCCGGTGGGTGGTGAACAGGAGATCAGCGTTGATGTCCGTATCGTTGCCGCCACCAACCGTAATCTGGAAGAGGAAGTGAAAGAGGGCCGTTTCCGCGAGGATCTGTACTACCGCCTTAACGTACTGACCCTGACGCTGCCACCCCTGAGAGACCGGCCGGAAGATATTCCGACACTGGTGCACAGCTTCTCCCGTAAACTGTCCAAAGAACTGGGACTGCCTCCTGTACCCCTGACCCATGAAGATATGGCTGTGATCGCAGGTTACAGCTGGCCAGGCAATATCCGCGAACTGAAGAATTTTGTAGAGCGTTGTATCCTTTTGGGACGCCTACCCATCGAGAGTTTTGCCAAGGGGGACAGTCTGACCCAGAGCCAAGAAAACCATCCGTCTGAAGGGCGTGGTTATCCCTCCAGCTGGCCGGTGGATGAAGTGGAAAAACACCATATATTACAGGTGCTCAGCGAGTTCCAGGGCAATAAATCCGCCGCGGCCCGCCAGTTGGGTATTTCCCGAAAAACGCTGGATCGAAAATTGCAGGCGTGGGATGACATTCAGGGTACCGAATCCTGATGACCTTCATACAGCGACAGGCGAAGCGACCCTGGTTCATGCGTTCATCGATCCGAATTAAAATTTTAGGGCTAAGCATAGCGCCTCTGATTCTGACTCTGGCTACCCTGATCGGCATGACCAGCTACTGGGTCACATCCTACTCCACTGATCTGCTCGACCGTAAAGTCCGGGCCGATCTCTCTGTCGCAGAAGGCATGCTCAATATTCTCCAGCAGCAGGATCTGAGTAATCTGAAACAACTCAGCCTGAGTCAGCCGCTTCGGGAGAGTGTTCAACGTCAGCAACCAGCGCGTATCAGCCAACAGCTGTACAATTTCAAAATGCTGCACCAGCTGGATTTTGTGCGCATTATCCCGGCCTCGAAGCTTAGCGAACGCGTCCTGAAAGAACCCAGCCTTGGCCAGATCGCCTCTCAGGTTCTGGCGGGTAATGCAAACGCAGGGCTGCAGCTTCTTGGACCGGAAGAGCTTACCTTTATCGATCCCCAACTGATCGAACAGGTGCGTATCAAGCTGCTGAATACCCCGATGGCCGGACCTACCGACCGCCACTTTGAAACCCGGGGCATGTTTATCCGCGCTCTGCACCCAATCACCAGTGATCAGGGAAAGCTGATTGGCCTGCTCGATAGTGGTCGCTTACTAAACCGGAATAACAAGTTTGTCGATGCTATTCGGGATATGGCCTACCGTCCGGGAACGCTGCCCGAAGGCGGTTTAGGCACCGTCACACTGTTTCTGGATGATGTGCGCATCAGCACTAACGTACCCAATAAAGCATTACCCTCTCCATCCGGAATGGAGCAACAGGAAATCCCGGCATCACGTGCCGTGGGAACCCGTGTCTCCAAAGAGGTGTATCAGAAGGTACTCACTAAGGGTGAAAGCTGGGTAGATCGCGCCTTCGTGGTTAATGACTGGTATATCTCTGCCTATAACCCAGTGGAAGATCTGGCGGGCAAACGCATCGGCATGCTCTATACCGGATTTCTGGAGCAGCCCTATAAAGAGATCCACAATCAGACACTGCTCAATCTGATTCTGGCCTTTGTCGCCGTCGCCTTTATTTCGGTTTTCCTCGTACTGCGCAGCACCGGGCTGATTACACACCCGATACGTCGAATTCATAGTGTGGTACAGGCGGTAAAAGTCGGTAAACGCCAACGCATCGGCATGATGGATACACAGGATGAGTTCAGCGAGCTGGCAGAACAGTTCGATACCATGCTCGACCTGCTGGAAGAGCGTAACCGACAAATTCAGCAGGCTGCCGAGGTGCTGGAACACAAGGTCCAGTCCCGCACTCAGTCCCTGCAGGATAAAACCCGGGAGTTGGAAGAACATATCCGCCTGCTGCAGGCTACCCGCGCCCAACTGATCACCAAAGAGAAACTGGCGGCACTGGGTGAGCTGACTGCCGGTATCGCCCATGAGATCAACAACCCCGCTGCCGTAATTCTGGGCAATATGGATCTGCTGCAGGTCTCTCTGGGTGAAAATGCCGCTGAGGTTGAAGAAGAGATCGAGCTGATCGTACATCAGGTCTACCGGATTCGGGCGCTGGTGAACAACCTGCTGCAGTACAGCCGTCCCGGTGAGTACACCCAGTCGATGTCACCTCTGAATATCAATCAGGTCGTGGAAGACACCCTGCTACTGGTACGCCACACCCTTGAAAAGCAAAACCTTGAGGTGAAACTCAGCCTGCACGCCAAAAGCTCTGCCGAAGCGAATGTGCAGCAGCTACAGCAGGTGTTCGTCAATCTGGTGATGAATGCGGCCAACGCGTCACAAAGTTATAAGACGATCCATATCCGCAGCCATGACTGGTATGAAGATCACGAACTGAAAGGCGTTGTGGTTGAGGTGGAAGATTCCGGTATGGGGATCGCAGATGAGATTCTTCCCCATATCTTTGATCCTTTCTTTACCACCCGGGATAACGGCACCGGCCTAGGGCTTTCGGTCAGTTACGGCATTATCCGCCGCTACGGTGGTGATATCCGCGTACACAGCGTGCAGGGTAGCGGCAGTACCTTCAGCGTCTATCTGCTGCAGAAAGCCCGCTACAATGACAGCGACCATGCCACCGCAGAGCAGCTGCTGGCAACTCTGTCTGAGGCACAGAGAAAGCGCTGATCCCGCGCTTTCTTCGCCCTCCCCTCCACGATCCACTCACTCCCACACTCCCCCCAACTCACGCAATCACTCTAAACTTTGGTCTAGCCAGACCTTAATTCATCGTGAATCATTTGGTTTTTCCAAAAAAGACTTCTAATATAGCCGATCGCGCTGGTTCACCCTTTTTATTCAGGCTATTCACCGCCCCATTTAAGAAAGTCATTATGTCTTCAGAAGAATCAACACAGATCAGCCACTCGGCAAACCGCTTTATCTTTCAGGCATCGCTGCCGGTGATGTTTGGTTATATTCCGCTGGGTATGGCCTTTGGCGTACTGTTCAGCGATCTGGGCTACCACTGGATTTTTGCCACCCTGATGGGGGTCTTTATCTTCGCCGGAGCCGGACAGTTTCTGGCGGTAGGTCTGCTGGCGAACAGCGCAGGGCTTATGGAGATGTTTATTACCATCTTCCTGCTCAATTCCCGACACATGTTCTACGGCATCTCGCTGGTGGGCAAAATTCCCAACAAGGGCTTAAAGCGGGTGTATCAGATCTTCGGCCTGACCGATGAAACCTACTCCCTGCTGACCTCGACCCGCCTGCCTAAGTGGGTTGATCCGGCAGAGTTTCAGTTTAAAGTCACCCTGTTTAACCAGATCTACTGGGTGATCGGCTGTACGCTGGGTGCCTGGCTGGGCGGCCAGATCACCTTCTCAACCGCAGGTATCGAGTTTGTACTGCCCGCGCTCTTTATGGTGCTGACCCTAGAGCAGTACAAAAACCTGCAAAAGCCCGCGCCTTTTGTACTGGCGCTGGCCACTGGCATTCTGACCCTGCTGTTTATCAGCCGTGATCAGATGCTGTTGATCTCTATTTTGCTCAGCATGAGCGTTCTGTTAATGATTCACGCAGGTAAACGATGGAATCCGCGAGCTATCTCCTCACAGTCATCGCAGTAATGACCGCCGCCACCTTTCTGACACGGGTGCTGCCTTTTGTGCTGCTTTATAAGGTTGCGGATCATCATATTCTGGTGTTTCTGGGGAAATACCTGCCACCGGTGATGATGGTTCTTTTGGTGGTGTACACCTTTAAGAATGAAGATCTGGCCAGTACAGGCTTTCTGCCGGAACTGGGATGCTTAACGCTGACAGCAGCGCTGCACCTGCTGTTTAAGCATCCACTAGTGAGCATTCTGGGGGGAACCGGCGCTTATATGGCACTGGTGCAGATGGGGGTTAGCTGAGGCTATGGAGCAAAAGCTATGTCGATAGCCAATATGATCTACGAGCTTTTCGGAGGCCAGCCAACAAACCAGGCATCTTGTGAGTAGCGACTCCAGGCAAGTTCAAACCCACTACTTGTAATATGCCACTCAGTCCAACCCGTTAAGTGGAAGCCCTTTAGGGTATAAGACACGCCCCCTTCTTCATTTACACTACTTATTGCCTCTAATATTTCTTCGTCAATAGGTGCTTTTGGATACTGATGCTCTTCGAATGCTTGAGTTTCATCATTGTAAACAGATGCAATACTCTTAGTCACACCATGAAAAGTCAGGATACAGTTGTCTATACACTTAGCTACAGAATGAGGATTATCAACGTGCTCAGGCAGGATATTCGCAAATTCTAAATAAAGACAAATGCATCCGTTCTCAATATCAATTTTTTACACTGGGCTATCGTGGAAATTCAAATTGTGAAATTGACAGTTCGTTTTGTATCTCATACAAATTTCTAACGACTTGTTATAAAGCATAGTGCACAAATGTACAGTCCCCCCTCTCTTGAGGGGGCGAGTCACAAACAGTTTTATTTTATTTACATTGAAAACTACTTATTCTTGCTAATGCACTTAAAACAGCAAAGATAGACGCTGTAGTGCTATTAGTATGGATACCCACGCCAAAATACGAGCCTGATAAGCCAGAGGCAGATAGTTCGATTAACGCAACCGCTTCGGCATCATTACCTTGTCCTAGATTTCGCTCTTCATACGACAATACAGTTGCTTGCTGTGCCAGCGCATCCAGTGTTGCTGCGATAGGGCCATTACCTCTCCCTTTTACTTGCCGATGCTTTCCTTGAGTGGACTTTAAATCCAACACAACTTCTTGTCCTGATGATGTCTCAAAAAGGGAGTGTCGCTGATAGCCGTATACTCCTGAAGCATGCTCTGGCTGCAAGTAAGTACAGGTAAACAACTCCCAAAGTTGTTGGCTCGATAGTTCTGTTTCGGCACTATCCGCCTGTTTTTGGACGATTGAGCTGAATTCTACCTGCATGCGACGTGGCATCTTTATGCCGTAATCCTGCTCCAACAAAAAAGCGATACCGCCTTTGCCCGATTGACTGTTAACACGTACAACGCCATCGTAAGTACGCCCTAAGTCTTTAGGATCAATCGGCAAGTAAGGAATACGCCACGGCGCACCGACTTGTTGTCGCTTAAAGCCTTTAGCTATGGCATCTTGGTGCGAGCCAGAAAACGCAGTGAATACCAAATCACCTGCATAAGGATGACGGGGGTGCAAAGCAATTGCCGTGCATTCTTCCACCGTTAATGCCAAACCTAAAATATCTGAAAAGTTCAAGCCAGGGGAAATACCTTGGGTGTACATATTCAAAGCAATAGTAACCAAATCCAAGTTGCCGCTACGTTCACCATTGCCAAACAAGCAACCCTCTACTCGATCAGCACCAGCTAATAAAGCCTGCTCAGCACAAGCGACTCCTGTGCCACGATCGTTATGCGGATGCACAGATAAAATCACTTGCTGGCGGCGTTGCAAATGACGATGCATCCACTCAATTTGATCCGCAAATACATTTGGTGTGCTGACCTCAACAGTGGCAGGCAAGTTAATAATCATGGTTTGAGTATCGTCTTCTTCTAGCCACTCATCCATCGCCGCATGGCACATCCGTAAAGACACCTCTAACTCAGCCATGCAAAATGTTTCTGGTGAATACTGCAACACCCATTCGGTTTCTGGAAAATCAGCAACACGTCTTTTTAAATAGCGAACATGCTCACGAACCAACTGCTCAACCTGTTCTACCGTCAACCCAAAAACAATCTCACGCCAAGCTGGTGCTACTGCATTATATAAATGCAGGATTACACGTCGTGCGCCACGCATGCTTTCCAGAGTACGATCAATAAGGTCATGCCGTAACTGCGTCATCACCATAGGGGTGATATTTTCTGGAATGAGGTCTTGCTCAATTAACTGGCGACAAAATTTAAAATCGATTTGCGAGCCTGCTGGAAAGCCTACCTCTATTTCTTGAAATCCAACCTGCACCAAGGTCTTAAATAATCGGTGCTTTCTATTCAGATTCATTGGCTCAAATAACGCTTGGTTACCATCTCTTAAATCGGTAGATAACCAGATCGGCGCTTTAGTAATCGTCTGATCAGGCCATTGACGATCTACTAACTGAACAGAGGTCTGTGGAATATATTTACGACTTGGATCAAGCAACATGGACAAACTCCCTAACAATAAAAATTCATTAGCATGCTAGGTGTTCATTAGCTGTTCTGATATCTATAATAGAGCTATTTCTGTAGAGAAAAAGACATTTATGAGCAAGTCAGCAGCAGATATACTCAAGCTCAGCCAGTTTGAACAATCCGAACTGCCGCTTCACGCCATAGCTGTAGATTATTCAAAAGGGCATGTTATCGCCCCTCACAAACATAGCTACAGCGCGCAACTGATGTATGCCATTTCCGGCACATTGCTAATTGAAACCTGTGCTGGTCGCTGGTTAGTACCTCCTAATCGAGCAGTTTGGCTGGCTGCTGGTGAAGAGCATTGTGTGATTATGCGTAGTCATACCCAAGTCCGCAGCCTATTAGTCAAAGCAGACGCAGCTAATTCAACACTGCCTGACAGTAGTTTTGTTATTAACGTCACGCCATTACTCAAAGAGCTGATACTGGCGGCCACTTTGCTGCCCATTGACTACGCAGCAGATAGGCATGCAAAATTATTAGTGAGCTTATTATTGGAAGAATTAAAACACCATCACGCTGTTAACCTATTACTGCCTTGGCCGAAAGAAGCGCGTTATCACAACGTTTGCGAATATCTCACACACAATTTAACCGACGTGCGCTCAATCGCTGAATGGGCAAGCGAACTGCATATTTCCGCTAAAACCTTTGAGCGACAATTTTTGCAATTAACAGGTATTTCCTTTGGCAAATGGCGGCAACAAGCACGTTTGCTATACTCTCTGGAAGCGCTTACCGAAGGGCTGCCAATCACTGAGATTGCCTTAAGTCACGGCTACAACAGCCACAGTGCTTACAGCGCTGCCTTTAAGACATTTTTTGGACAAAGCCCATCTGATTTTATGAAAGATAACGGACAAACACACTGATTTGATAAATGAAATCTCATACCTTGTAACGTTGCCAGCATAGGTCCAGCTTCGCTGCGTCCTGCTGACTGGCTTTGTTATAGCTTTAATTCCATCAGCATTTCACGGTATTCATTCAAATGCTCACCATTGAAATTATCCATACCTGGCTTCGTCAAAATACCTTTAGACCCACTAATGTGACTCTTGATCGTTTTTTTAGGCCGTTCATGCCAAGATATGTTGAAAGCTGCAAGCTTAGGAAAAAAGTACATTGACGAGTACTCTGGGATGTTATCGTGAATCCACCAAGCCAGCGCCTGCCAATTACCCGTACTTTCGTAATAAGAGATAAATCGATTAACGACTATGCAAGCTGTTGCACCCATGAAGCCATCTTCATCTAGGTAATCCCAAATGTGACCCGCATAGTTGGCTTCATTTCTAGCGCAATTGTACTGGTTTCTATTTTCGGCTCCTTTAGCATTCACTGAAGGTGATCGGTAAGCAGACCGAATACTAATACGCCCAAATTTTTCCTGAATCGGCTCGAGTACGTTTTCACATAATCTCTTTCCTACTTCTATGGCCAAGTCAGGATTCTCAGGAATATTGGGTATACCTTCAATTTCTGATATTTCTGAGTGCAGAAAGTCGCGCATGAAAAAAGAGTCCGATAATCGAACCCGCCCAAGCTCTTCGAGTGCTTTTACAGTTTTAGGTGATTTCATTTGATACTCCGAGAGCGATAACGAAGCAGTAGAAAAACCTCTGCCTCAAAAATTGATCATTTTTCGTACTAAAAATGCTGCTTCTACGTGAATATGTAGCAGTTTTCATCGCCAAATACTCTTAAATCAACGCAGGGGCGCGATAAATTCTCAAAACCAAAACCCGTTAGGTTTTTCTACAGCCCGAATGCCGCATTCACCGGCTTGTCCGGTGCAATGCTTTGTTAGCCTTTCTCAATGTTTCGTCATCGCGAATTGATGTTATTCCCTTACTAAAATCTACCGCATGATCCATAGCCTCTTTTGCTAGATCAGCACCCGTCGCTATACTCTTTAAATGATTAGATATCCGGAACTGTAGGAAATTAAGAAGAGTTTGCACAGACCATTTCTGTTCCCGAAACTGTGAATATTCCTCTTCTGGTAGCCCTGCACTCAGTATCCTTACAACACCATCATCATCCCTCCAATCGTAATCTGGAATCTTCCCAGTACTGCACTGGTTCAAGTAAAAGCAGAGTCGAGCTACAGTCGCAGTGTAAGTACCAAACAATTGGTACGTTCTATCATCCATAAAGGGCCTTAAGATATCTAGATCCTTTGGTAGTATGTCACTAATAACATCTAGATCAGTATTTTTCCCAAAGCTGGAAAATTTCGGATTTCTAAAGAATTCTTCGTACTCTTTGTAAACAAGGATATCTAGCCATATTATTTCGGATGGAGTCTTCTCACGGAACTCAATAAAACTCCTCCATACGTCAGCAATTCCCTGAACCCGCTTCTCAGCGAATACTTTCTTGCTTTCAAAGTACGTAGCGTTAGTTAACGACAAGGAGCTATGTAGACTCTGGTTTGCAGATTTCAGCAACTCTAGCTCTTGAGAATACTCAGACCTATCTTTTTCTAAAATTCTATTCGCCCATACTTTTCCAAGCCATGAGCTTAAACCCAAAATAACTATAGCAGTACCACCTACAGCCCCTAAGGCTGCCGTCACTACTTGAAAGGTGTCTGCCCAAGTCATAGGGCCTCCTAAAGGCTAACATTTTCTGTTCTGAATGCTTCCCTGCTAAACGCGCCTGCGCGTTATCACAATTAAACATTGCCTGCGCTCTTATAAAAAAATGGCAGGCACGATTTCCATAATTCATTGATTTTGCAGCTTATCCATTTCTCGCACTCTGGTAAACCGCGCATTAAGTCGGACAAAGCAAGCATCATTTTGAGCAAAGCCCGAAATATACTGTATAAATCATCAAAAAATCAGGTAAAGCGATACACTGAATGCTGATTGAGATAGGCATTACAAACACGGATCATCATATTTTGGTGTTTCTGGGGAAATGCCTGAAGCCGGTGCGATGGCTCTGTTGGTGGTGTACACTTTTAAGATAGAGCTAAAGCGATGAAGATGGCATCTGTGATCAACTTGTGCCCGCGCCCAGAGGGGGAGCCTTCTCAAACCTCTCTTCCAGACCAGATAAGAGCCTGACTCTTGTCGTTACAGGCGGAGCTAATGAACGCTTTTTTTGAACAGAACAAAAAGCTCTCGCCAAATCTTACTCATCGGGAAGTAGACTCTTAATGCTACCAGCACGGGCGGCTTTGTCGTGAAGGCGAAGCTGCATTGTAAAGGGCGTCGGGCAGCCACCGGCTGTAAATAAATAGCCTGGTTAGGAAAGCTCCCGCTCCATATAGTGCATCCCGCCTTCAGTTTTGCAAATCCGGAATCCTAAACGTTCATATAGAGCCACGGCTGGGTTTGTAGAGAAAACACGAAGTCGAAGCGATTGAAAGCCTGCTTTCTGGGCGACAGCAATAGCAAAATTGATTGCCTGAGCCCCCAGTCCCTTACGCTGCCAATTCGGGACAATTTGAAGGTCGCGAATGTAATAGGCGCTACTATCATGACTCAATCGCAAGGTACCGATCGCACGCTCATATATCGTTATCTCGTAGTTCTCAAACGCTTTCCAGTTCTCATCGAATAGCGCATGGTCCCAGCGAATCCCGAGTTCTTTGTAGTACGGCTCCATGTTTCGAAGAGTCAGCTGCTCAACAAAACTCTTGTTTTTAGCTTGCCGGAATGAGGGCTTAGCGGCCAATTCTGAGTGCAACACCTAATCCAATATAGGATAAGGTGTTGTTATGACTTACAAAGAACTCAACATAGAGGAGCGCGCCACTATCCAAGTTGG
>NZ_CEYNZH010000080.1:0-10115 GCF_982874595.1 Oceanospirillum sp.
CTCAGGCCATGGCAGCCGGATAAATAAAGTGTCCAACTTTATGGGGTCACTTCAACGGTCTGGATCAGCTGAGTGATTCGGTTAAGCAATATGGCGATAACGTCAGCAACTTAAAGCAAGCGGTTAAGCTGGAGCAGCAGCTGGCTAAGCTGGAAGAGCGGTCACAGTCTGCAGCGGATTCGGTTGAAAAGCTCAGCGCCAGTTATGAGCATTCGGCAGCGGAACTGGCGCTGGCTGATGATGCGGTTAAGCGGCTGAACAGCCGTCTGGCTGATGCTCAGAAAGAGCAAAAGCGGCTGCAGGATGAGATGGGCAAAAGCGGCCCGACCGATAAGCTGCTATCGGCCTACCGACAGGCTACCAGTCAGGTCGACCTGTATGAAGAAACCCTGAGCCGTGCCCGGTTAGAGCAGGGACAGTGGGCACGGACGGTGCAACAGGCCGGTACGCGATTGGATCGCGCTAAAGCCTCCCAGCAGAAGTACGCGGGGCAGCTGGAGGATACGGGCAAGCGGCTGTCTGACCTGAAGCGATCGGCAGGTCTGGCGGATCAGGGTGTTGAGCAGCTGGAGCGCGGGCTTGAGTCGGCTAATGCGGATCTGCAGCGAGCAAAGAATGACCTGAAAGCCGCTAAGGCAGAGGCCAAAGGCGCAGGTCGTGCGATGTCTCAGGCGGGGGCTGAGGCAGAGAGTGCCGGGTCCCGATTTTCGCGATTCGGTACCGGATTGGTTTCGACGCTGGGCAAGGCGTCGGCACTGGTTGTCGGTATTGGTACCGGTATCGCGGGTTGGCAGATCACCCAGAAGTTTAAAGCTGCCGTGCAAAGCGGTATCAGCTTTGAGCAGCAGATGCTGAATGTCGCTGCTGCGGGTCAGGCAACAGAAACTGAATTAGCTAAGCTGACCGCTGCCGCTGAAAAGATGGGGGCGAATACCAAATACAGCGCCACGGAAGCCGGTGCTGCGCTGGAGACGCTGGTTCGCGCGGGTTACGACACGGCAGAGGCGATTGCGCTTTTACCGGCGGTGATGCAAACCGCGACCGCTGCAAAAAGTGATCTGGCGACTGCTGCAGGCTTGGTATCGGATCAGCTTTCGATCTTTAACCGGGATGCCAGCCGGGCGACCGAAACCACCGATGTGCTCAGCAAGGGCGCGGCCTTAGCCAACACCTCGATCCTGCAGATCGCTGAGGCGATGAAAACCGCCGGCGGTCAGGCGATGTCCTATGGCTACGATCTGGAAACCACCACGGCCTATATCGATATTCTGGCCAAACGCGCTATCCGGGGCGGTGAAGCGGGTACCGCGCTAAGGAATATTCTCGGTCAGTTGGGTGATCCGTCCAGCAAAGCCCGTGAAGAGCTGGGAAAGCTGGGTATTACCAGTAACAACTTGACCGATGTGATCGCTGGGTTAGAGCAGGCCGGTGCCGGTGGCGAAGCTGCGATTCAGGCCTTTGGGCTTGAGGCGGGGCCTGCGTTGCGGGCGCTGATCTCAGGCGGTGCGGCTGAGGTGGAGCGTTTAACCGCAGCGCTTAGAGATAGTTCTGGCAGTACCGAAGAAGCCGCAAAGCGCATGGGGGATTCGACTCAGGGTGCGATTAAATCTCTGATGTCTTCTTTGGATGCTGCGGGCCGCAAACTGGCTCAGCCGATGTTGGGCGTGATCAGTAGCGAGGCCAAACTGCTGGCTCAGGATCTTAGGGCGCTGGCGTCCGGTGATGATCTGGATCAGCTGGGCAGCAAGATTGCCGAGATCACCCAAAAGATCACCAGTAGCTTTCGTGGCTGGTTCAACGATATTGATTACAGCACGGTAACCGCGGCTTTGGATGCAGTGTCCCGTGGTGTGGACAACGTCATCGCAGGGCTGAAGGGTGGCGCAGCCTTTGTTAAAGAGTGGAGTAGCGAGCTGATCTTATTGGGTCAGGCGTTGGTGGGGCTCAAGCTGGCTCAGATGGCATCTGGCCTTGCCAGTATAGTGACCGGTTTTTTGGGGCTGGGGCGGTCCGCCGCAGAGGCGGGAGCAAGTGCTGGTCGTGCTGGTGGCCGTTTTAAGTGGCTGCTGTCCATGATTCGGCTGATTCCTGCGTCTATTCCTATCACGATCGCTATGATTGGTGGTGAGGCGCTGGGTTGGGCGTTAGCAAAGGTTAAAGAGCTGATGACCTTTGGTGAGTCTGGCTCTGCCGTTGCCGAGCGCTCTCAGGCGCGCATGAAGGCTACCGCGATGGAATATGCCAAGACCGCACAGGCCATGATGGAAGCCAATGCTCGTTTTGCCGATTTTGAGCAGTTTTCTTCGGAGCGGATCGCAGAAATGACATCTCAGGAGTTGGCATCTTACAAAGAGCGCCTAGCTGGTGCCGAACGCTATTACCGCGCCAAAGCCCTGCAGAACAAAGCGCTGGAGCAGCTGGGGCTGCAGGATCAGTTTGATACCGATGCGCAGGGTGTTGCTGATGCACTGGATGAGATCGCAAGGGCGAACAAAGCGATCACACAAACCCAGTCCGGGGCGAGTCATGCGGTTCAGTCCATGGGTTATATCGCAGAAGACACCAAAGGGCGGATTCTGGGAATGGGGTCATCTTTTGATGAACTGCTACAGCGGTTTCCTCATGCTCAGGTCAAAGCGATTCAGGCCGGTGTCGGTTTTGGTGTGATGGCCAAAGATGCCAAAGGCGCAGCCGGTGCGCTGGATCAGCAGGCGAAAGCGGCCAAGGATGCGACCGAGGCGAATGCTGCACTGGTTAAATCTACCGGTGGCGATCGCCAATCCCGTCAGTCTCAGATCGAGACAAAAATTGCCTTCAAAGCCCAGATCGACAAGGGCAAAACTCTGGATGACTTCCGGCTGTTAGAGCAGCAGCTTTCCGATGCCTTGGGTGAGCAAACTATCTCTCTTTCAGCCTACCAAGAGTTAAACCCAAAGATTCAGCAGCAGCTGGCTGCGCTGCGTCAGGAAGCCAGTGGGCTTAAAAAAGATCTGGCGGATGGTCTGGGCTCGGCAAAAGTTGATGTCGAGATCGAAAAGCCGGATGTGGAGCCTGTAACCGTGCCTGTGCAGGCAGATACGGCTGCTGTTAGCCAAAAGCTGCAAGCCATGAGTGCGGATTACTCGGCCTACATGATTGCTGCTGAGAATACCGTTCATGCTAACCGCATGGCGAAGCTTCAGGAGTATCAGGCAACGCTGAACAGGCTGAGTGCAGCGGGTGCGGATGAGCTGGCACGTGAGGCGCTGAAAAAAGGCCGTCGTTTGTAATGTAAGGAATTCCCTATGAGTTTGATTATTGGCGGTGTCACCGTGCCTTATCGGGCGGGTCACAGTATGCGTCAGGCATTCAGTCGATTGCCCGGTGGTACTTCAACACTCCGGATGGCTGATGGCAGTGGTGTAAAGCAGCAGGCATGGCGCAAACAGAAAACACAGATCAATGGTATGGGCTGGGTGCCGAATGCGCTGCAGTCGCTGGATTACAGTCAGCCACTGCAGCTGCATTGTATTGCGCCCCTGACGGTTTCAGGTCCGGCTCCGGTGATTGAATTACCTGCATCTCGTCGATCCGATGCGGGTTATGAGCCAAAGGCGTTGGCCTGGGTGGGTGGTGAAGCGGTGGAAGTTGAGCTGGAGATTTCGGGCAATACAGCAACCGCTACCACGGTAGCGGAAGCCGAATTTTATCAGGTGAGTTACTGGCCGGTGATGATGGTGTTTGCTGAGTTTGAAGAAAACACAGACACCGCGACTGGCGTGATCAGCTGGCAGTTAGCATGTGAGGAGGTTTAGCGATGCAGTGGCGGCTAATCATTACGCTGGGCGGTGTCGATAAATCCTCTCAGCTGACCGGTGAAGTGGTGGTGGATGGTGAAGAAGGTTCAGCCGTGATCGCTGAATTTAAGTTGCTGCCGTCCCCTGGGCCGGTCAATGCGGATCGATGGATTGGTGCTGCGGTCCTGATCGAT
The DNA here is from genome assembly GCF_982874595.1 of Oceanospirillum sp. Lineage (NCBI taxonomy): Bacteria > Pseudomonadati > Pseudomonadota > Gammaproteobacteria > Oceanospirillales > Oceanospirillaceae > Oceanospirillum > Oceanospirillum sp. The sequence continues at coordinate 3,971 of NZ_CEYNZH010000080.1, forward strand.
GCGGTTGTTGATGGCGGTACGCCTGAGCGTATTTTTACCGGCCATGTCGATGTGCCTCAATACGATATGGAATCCGGGCTGATGACCTTTCGTTGCACCGATGGGTTGCAGAAACGGTTAGAGGCGATGCCCCGGTCTGAGATTGACAAGATAGCGGGGGCGAAATGGTCGCCTTACGTGTTTGATGATAGTGCCGACGGCTGGCAGTACGCACAGGATCGGGCCAGTGTGGATTATTTATCCATTGAGGCTGACCGGTTTGGTGTGATTGATGAGCGCTATCTGCATCATCAAGCCGTACACCGGGAATACACGGACAGTGATTATCTGGCGGGGTCTCTGTCGGTTGATCTGCCCAGCCACCGGGACCTGATCAACCGTGTCGAACTCACTATTGAATGCCGCTATACCCTGTTTCAAACCGTGACCGGCAGTGCGGGTTGGTCATGGCGTTATAAGCCCGGTGATGCACCCGGCTGGCCGGTGCCGTCGCCTTCTGCCGCCCAATCAGCCGGACACCTGCAATCGTTCAGCTATGAGGAGTTTCCTGTGTCAGGTCTTTATGAGATCGGCTCGTGGAGCCCTGCCAGCGCGGTCGATATTCAGTCGGGGCACTATGTGCTCTGGAATAATGAGCGGCCTGCCGAGACCTGTTTTAGCTTTTCATCCGGTGTGGCTAAGCGTGCCCCGGTCGAAGTGACATTGCGATGTCACCAGGTTATCCATTTTATCGACAGCACTTCCCGCTATGGCGTTAACCAAAAAGATGAGGTCTTTGCGCTGGATCTGACTGCAGAGCCACCGGCAGGTTGGGAGCAGTTTCAGTCCGATGTTGAAATGCCGGAGTCGTTTGATGCAGTGGATTGGTTAAGACCCGATATGCCGGTGTCGTTTGATCCCGCCGTATTTGAAGAGGTTGCCGCAATGGTCGCCCAAATACACCTGGTTGATGTTCTTAAGCGGCATCGTGCCCGCGTGCGGTTTGCCGTGCCCTTTGATGCGGTTATTGATCGTAGCTTGGGTGTCCGGCTGGATAGTACGTTGGTGACCGCATCGGGGAAAATGTTTCGGTTTGTGCATCGGTTGAATACAGAAACCGGACGGGCTATTACAGAGCTGACGTTAGCCCCTCAGATCTGCGGTTCCGCTCCGGGTGAATATCTTTTTGGTGTTTATGGTGAGTTACCGGAGGAGCTGCCCGCTAAGCCCGATTCTTATGAGGTATCGGTATCATTTGAAAGCCGCAGCCCCTCCGATTCCGGGGGTGTCGGTTTTCAGGTGGATGTTGCCGCGCCTGATTTTTCACCGGTGGTGTACGACTATCCGGAGCTTGAGCATTCTGAGAGCGGTTTTTTCGAGGCCCGTATTAATGCGCGGGCCGGTGAGCTGGTCTTGCATGGGAGATCAGGGTCATGAAATCCGATATTAACAAGCTGGAGCGTTCTGTCCGGCCCAATCTGAAGCGCTTTGCCCCGTCGAAGCCGGTGTCATCTCTGCCCCAGAGTCATTTTGTCCATGTAGAAGATCCCCGTGGGTCGTCTTCTGGTGGCGGTGGAGGCGGTGTCGCTTCACCGTTGGCAGAACTCGCGCGTGAGTATCATCCGGCAGAGGTTTATACCAGCCCGGATGGCTTGTTTCAGTTCTCGGTTAAGCGCATAAAAACACTGCGCTTTCAGGACGCGGCGCAGTCTGAGGTTATGTTTCATCTCAACTTATCCCGACAGGGAGATCAGTTGACAGCGGAATAGGTGGCAGTAGGTAGTAACATGACGATTGCGATTGATTTGAACGGTGATCCGGCTTTTGATCTGGATATTCAGGCGCGGAGCACGCTGCATGGGTGTGTTGAATGGAAGCCGTCTACCAATGAGTATCGGGTGGTTAAAACTGACGGTACAAAAGTGGCGATCTCAGGTACTCAGACCCGGCCTAAAAACCGCTGCCTGAGCAATATCGGGTTGGATGATCCGCAGTCGCCTGCGGCTAATAGCCCACAATGTTTGTGGGATAACGCAGCATTTGAGCCCGCCATTGAGCGAATTGCCCCACCATCATTCACGGGTAACGCTGTGGCAAGCTGGCGACTGTTTGATGATGCCGATCGCTGCTGGTGGGTTGTGGTTGAAGCGGTTTCGGATCAGCTGGTGGTCTGGTTGCATCGGCCAGCGACGATCTTTTTGCAGGCTATGCAGCCGTTGCAGGAGAACTGCCGGGAGCTGCATCGGTTTTACCTGCCGGAGCACTTGGTGGGTGAGCGGGTGCATGTGGCAACGTCACCCCGTGGTAATCAAGCCATTCTGCAGGTGATTACGGATAAGGCCGATCTGCCATTAGACAGCGCCGCCGGAGCCGCGCCTGAGCGCTATACCCTGCCGTGGGCGCAGTTTGTGCGGGTGTTGGATGTTACCGGCACGGGCAGCTGGCCAGAGTTGCCAGGCGATCCGGACTGGGGCGTAGGTATAGAGTCTGACGCCAGTCTCTATGTTAGCCCCTACAGTGCCGGGACGGGGACACTCTCGACCCATCGTAAGCGGTGCTATTTTGGTTGGGAGCTGGTCTCTAAGGCTCTTAAAGATTCAGGTCATGCTTCCGGTTCCGGAGAGGGGGATACCTATGACTGGTGGGCTTATAGTGCGACTTATCAGGCGGCTGTTTTAGAGCGGGACCTTGCTTCTAATACAGCCACCGATTATCACGTTGAGCTAGCAATCAGTGAGGTGGTCTCGGCTCCTGTTGTCTTGATGTTTGATGATCAGGGGCAGGTTGTTGAGGTTTCAGCGCATATTGAGATCAATGAAAGCCATACATCTGAAACCCACGGGGTGAAGACGGGGGGTATATTTGAGTGGGACCCGGGTGGTGGTCGCTCGTCGGATTCTTCAGGGCCTGAAGAATATAGCCGAACCGATGTGATGGATAGAGCCGGGGCGTTTTCAGTCATCGTAAAAGTGGATGGTATGACCAAGCTTGATGTTCAGCATGATATTAATGGTCGAGCCACACGGCAGCAGACTGATCAGGATGCTGGTTTCTGGTCGGCCCCTGGGGCAGTGGGCGTGTATAGAGTTAACGATCGTGAATACAACGCTGATGGAGCTGATCGAATTGTCAGCAATCGGATGATTTGGTTTAACGTTCAGTTTGATGCGGCAAGCCTGGTGATTGTTTTTGGTGAATCCTCAATCACGGACCCAACGCGAAATATTAACTTCTACCGAGTGATTGGTGTTGATGGCGAATATCGCTCTGGCTACTGGCTGGAGAGTACGGCTCCTGATGACAGGGTTTATCTGAATCATGATAGTGCCGGACGTCGTTTTGATGAGCCGCTACCCGCGCAATATAATGGTGTTGATGCCGGTGATGGTAGCGACAAGCGGGATATAAGCCATTACATTTGCCATTATGTGATGGGTCGCGGGCAAGACGGCTATATCCAGCGTGGCCTGGTTCATCAGTGGGAAGATTTCGACGCGTGGATGGTGTTGGGGTATTGCTGATTGGCCTGACCGACTGAGCCGAAGGTTTTCAGCATGAGTGCCTAAAAGTACTGAGCGGCCACAAAGCCTGTCGCAATCCCCAGCAGACAAGCAATGGCTGCACTCAGATACAGTTTTTTAGCATTAAAAAACCAGTACTTCTTATTCATTCACTTAACCGCTATAAACTTTGATTAAAATGGCTGTCAGCACAGCGGATACCGCAAAAACACACAGTAGCGTTTTGGCAACCTCAAGCTTAGCCTGAGAGATAATCGTGTCCGTTTCTTCCTGGTACGCGGCAATTTTGGCTTCTGCCTCTTCCTTCCTTAAAGCTGGCATGGGTATTCCCTCTATCCTGAGAAAAAAACATCCTAGTGCACAAAGTAACATCGGCCAAGGGTACCGGTTTTTCAACTTTAAAATTAAGCGCACGGTTAAAAAAATGGTTGTTGGGGGCTTTCTAAATCAGTTGTCCTGCATTCGGTGTTAAATCATTATGCATGCCTTACAATCATCCTCTAAATAAATATCTTAAGGATACGATTGTGGATGGACTCCTGCTTTTAACCGTTATCGGCTTTCTCGTTAGCTTCGCTTTAGGTTTGTTCTTCGCGAATAAAAAACGTAAAGACATAATTTTTGATGCCGAGCGCAAAGGGGAGGAAATCGTCGCGGATGCTGAGTCTCAGTCAAGTGTACTGATTAAGTCTGCAAGATTTGAGTCCAAGGCATTAGTAAACTCTTCGAAAAAACATTCTCAATCGTTGTTAGCTGCCTCAAAGCGAGAGGCTCAATCGGTGTTAGCCTCATCAAAACGAGAAGCTAAAGAGCTAATCGATAATGCTAATTCAGCCGTTCTGAATTGTGAGCGTAGGCAAGAAAAGCTCAACGCTGCGAACTTAGAACTCAGATCACGCCTTCAAAAATCAAGAGAATTTCTGGAAGAGATCACTGATCGATGCTCCCGCATTGCTGCTGACGTTGAGATCCTGAATGAGGATGATTTATCAACCAGCAAAACTTATCAGGAGGATCGTAAGCGAGTTCAAAAGCGCCTCAAGGAATTGGCTGTTAATGCAATCGATGGGGTTCGGGGTAGTAATGCCGATATCAATATCGGCAACTTTGTCGCCATCTCTGCCAAGTCTGATATGGCTGGGGCTTTATTGCTCACGACTGTAGATATGCTTTGTTCAAAAGTGACTGCTAATAATGGGCATCTGGCTATTGAGAAACTTACCGAGTCCATTGTTGCTGCAGAGGCCTTGGTTAAGTGTCTGGATAGCCGCAGTGTCGTGAATCAGGAGTTCCGTGATTTACTGGTTAAAAGACTGGAAATTGAGATCAATTATAAGAAGGCCCGCCAGCTGGCCAAAGAGCAACAGGCAGAACTGAGAGCGCAGGAATGGGAAGAGAAAAAAGCACGGCAGGAAGCAGAGAAAGCACAGAAAGCGGCAGAGAAAGAAGAGCAAATTAAGCAGGACGCTATTGCAGAGCTTGAGCGAAAGATGGCGGAAGAAGGTGAGGCAGAAAGGGCGGCGCATCAGCTGGAGCTGGACAAACTGAAAGCTGAACTCGAAGAGGCTCATCAGCGCTTGGAGAGAGCCAGAAGTCGAGCGCAGGATACCAAGCAAGGCCACGTTTATGTGATTTCCAATATCGGTAGCTTTGGTGAGGATGTGCTCAAGATCGGTATGACCCGCCGTTTGGAACCAATGGATCGTGTTAAAGAGCTGGGGGATGCCAGTGTACCGTTTACCTTTGATGTTCACGCCTTGATTGAATCTGATGATGCACCAGCCTTGGAAACCATGCTGCATCAGGTCTTTGACGACCGCAGGGTAAACCGGGTTAATCGTCGGAAAGAGTATTTTAAAGTTCAGCTTGATGAGATCGAGCAGCAGCTTGAGAAGCTGGGTGTAGAGGCTTTGATCAATAAAGTTGCAAGCGCCGATGAATATTATCAATCGATAAAGTTAGAAAAGACCGTAGAGCCAGATGAGTTGGCTCCTGCATAATTGCATGTTTAACCGATATGCAGATCTGCATAACGGATCTGCGTATCATTTTTAAAGATGGGTTAATGGTGAAAGGGATGTTGAAGTGACTAAAAAATGGCAGAGCAGGATTCTGAGTGGCGCAGCTAAGACAGTACTGATTTTTCTGATAATTGTTGCTATAGCCGCCATTGCTTTTGGTGTTTATTCCATCACTCAATATATTCAGACATTTGGCCATTTATTCCCAGCTATGTATGGGCCTGTGCCTGTCGATACATCGGAAGGAGTGGTTATTGTTAAACAGGCGGAATCCATTTCCGATCTTCGCGGTCAGTTCGGGACACTTGGTGATGTTATGGGTGGGCTGCTTAATCCTATCCTAACTTTTATTAGTATTTTATTGTTGTTGTGGACAATCAGACAAACCCAGAAAGCCAATGCCCTGTCAGATGAAATGCTAGATCAAGCCAGAGAGCAATTAAGAATTAGTGCTGATGAGCTACAGTTAACAAGAGTTGAGTTATCAGGTGCAAAGGGGGCACAGCAAGAAATATCGATGACACAAAAGATCCAACAATTTGAAAGCACATTTTTTGTTCTTTTAGACCGCTTAGCGGCCAATTCTGAGTGCAACACCTAATCCAATATAGGATAAGGTATTGT
>NZ_CEYNZH010000081.1:0-10001 GCF_982874595.1 Oceanospirillum sp.
CGCGAACACGTAGTTCGGCTGGATGGCGTCACCCAGCAGGCAGCCGGTGATGTCTGGTATACCGAAAAGCGAAATCTGAAGGCAGATCTTAAGTGGTTATTCGGAAAAGAGATCGAAACGGTTAAGGCGGTCGCTATTATGACGGACACCGATAACTCCGGCAGTACAGCGGAGGCCTTTTACGGTGATCTGGTGTTTTCTGCCGAGTGATCCTTTGTTAGCCCGGAGGATCGGCAGCGTTGGGAGCAGTAGATCACCTGCTCCCAGTCCTTCGCCCATTTTTTGCGCCATTTAAAGGGCCGCATACAGACCGGGCAGATCTTTTCCCGCAGAAACATCTTTTTGTGGCCTTTCATCAGACAGCCTCGCCCTTGTCCAGCTTGCTTAAAAAACTGTCAGCCTGCATCCGGATCGCTTCCACCTGGCTCTCGCTCATCCTTTCCAGATTTTTATAGACCAATCCCATGCGGGGATTGTCTCTCAACGTCTCTTTATTGCGGTCGAGAAAATCCCAGTAGAGATAATTAAAAGGGCAGGCGTGGTGGCCGGTTTTCTCCTTCACCTTGTAGCTGCAGTGCTTGCAGTAATCCGACATACGGTTGATATAGGCGCCGCCTGCGGCATAGGGTTTGCTGGCCAGATACCCGCCATCGGCAAACAGGATCATGCCGGAGACATTGGGCAGCTCGACCCATTCGACCGCATCGGCGTAAACCAGCAGATACCAATCGTTCACCTCTTTAGGGGACAGGCCGGTCAGCAGGGCAAAATTTCCCAGCACCATTAAGCGCTGAATATGATGGGCATAGGCGTGTTCTTTGGTTTGCTGAACACACTGGCTGATGCAGTTCATGCGGGTTTTGCCACTCCAGTAAAACGCCGGCAGGGCGCGATCCGCCTGCAGAAAGTTTTCCTGCTTGTAGTGCGGCATCTTCAGCCAGTAAAGACCGCGCACATATTCCCGCCAGCCGAGAATCTGACGGATAAACCCCTCAACAGCATTTAATGGCGCAACCTGATCCTGCCAAGCGTTTTCTGCGGCTCTAATCACCTCCATCGGTGTCAGCAAGCCAATATTCAGATAAAGCCCGATATGGCTGTGAAATAACCAGGGCTGATCCTGCTTCATCGCATCCTGATAATCACCGAACAGGGGCAGGCGTTGTTCAATAAAGTGGTTTAACACCTGTCGTGCCTGTGGTCGCGTTACCGCGTAATGGAAGTCAGCCAGATTGCCAAAATGATCCGGGAAACGGTCACCCACCAGTTTGATCACCTGTCGTGTGATGGCATCGGGCTTAAAGCCCAGCGGTGCAGGTGGGCTTAGGTTTGCGGGTAGGGATTTCCGGTTCTCCTGATCGTAATTCCACTGGCCGCAAACCGGTTCGCCATCCTGCATCAGAATGCCGAGATTTTTACGCATCTGACGATAGAAAAGCTCCATCTGCAGCTGTTTGCGGTCTTTTGCCCAGTCGGCAAACTGTTTTTTACCTGAGAGAAAACGCCGGTCGGGGCGGATCTCAAGGGGGATGTTGAGTTCCTCTTTCAGCTGCTTCAGTTGCTGCAGCACCCGATATTCTCCGGGATGGGTGACGACGATCTTTTCAAATGCGGGGCGTTCCGTTTCGGGCGTGTTGAGCACTTTAAGGATCCCGTCAGAAAAGCGTGTCAGTCCTTCATCCAGATTAAAATAAGTGACCTCAACACCCTGTTTCAGCAGTTGCTGGGCGAAATGACGCATCGCGGACAGAAAAAACACCAGCTTCTTTTTATGGTGGGGTACGTAGGTGGTTTCTTCCGCCAGCTCGCACATCAGCACACGGTCTGTGGCAGGGTTCAGATCCTGCAGGCTGGTGATGTTCTCACTAAGCTGGTCACCCAATATCAGTCGAAGTGTTGCCACGGCATGCTCCTTGGCGGTTGAAGGTGTCACTTCTACGCACTTGATACCCGTGTGGTTCTTTACCCACGGCTTCAGGCATAATAGCGGTAATTTTAAGCGTTTGATTTACAACGGGGATTACCTTGGAACTTCTCAATATCGATTGTTTAGGGCAGCCGCTGCGGCTGGAGGCGTCTATGGCGGGCTGGCAGGTGCTTTACTGGGGCGGGCAACCGGTAGCCGGTAAAAATGCTGATGGTGATGCAGAAGGGGAGTTCAGCCTGAGTTTTGAGCTGACCGACAGCCGTAACGGTGAGGTGATTCCCTGTGAGCTGAGTTTTAAGCTGGGCTGGCAACCGTTCCAGTTTGATTATCAGCTGAAAATTGCTGGTGAATCTCTGGCGGATGGTGAACGTACCGTTAAGGATATTGAGCGTCAGCAGCCTGTGGTTGAGCCTAAGGTGCCGCGCCAATTCAGTATGATCGGCCTGTTGTCGCTGGGCATGAAGCTGATCAAGAGTGCCAAGGTGATCAAGGTGGTGCTGGCGGGTGCGAGTCTGGCGGCCTATTCCTGGCTGTTTTCACTGGAGTTTGCCCTCAGTCTGATCGCCTGTCTTGTGGTACATGAGTACGGTCATATCCGTGCCATGCAGCACTTCGGTATGAAAACCAAGGGCATCTACCTGATCCCCTTTATGGGCGGCCTTGCGCTGGGTGATGCCAAGATCAACACACGCTGGCAGGATGTGGTGATCTCCCTGATGGGGCCATTTTTTGGTCTGGGCATGTCCCTGCTGGCGCTGATTGCGTATTGGATCACCGGCAATATTTTCTTTGCCGGTATCGCGGCGTTCAACAGCTTGCTGAACCTGTTTAATCTGCTGCCGATTCTGCCTCTGGATGGCGGCCATGTGCTGAAAAGTATCAGCTTCTCTATGAACTCTATCGCAGGGCTTTTGTTGTGTGGCGCCGGAGCGGGTTTAGGCGTCCTGATCAGCTACAGTTTTGGTCTGGCGCTGCTGGGTTTCCTGCTGCTGATCGGCACTGCCGAGATCTTTTTTGAATGGAAACAGCGTCACCAAAGCCACCTGCTACCACTGGATCGTTACGGCCAGATCTTCTCTGCGATCTGGTATGTCGTCACCGTAGCGGGATTCTGCGCGGTGATTATCTATCTGGCGGGAACCGGTGATGATCTGCTGGCATTGCCGCTGAAGATTCTGAATTCTTGATTTAGAGCAGGCGAGTTGCTTCCTGCCGGTATTCCGGCAGGAAGTGACGCAGGTTATTCCTCTGAGTAAACTGTTTATACGACTCCGTTTTGAGTACCGTTTAGAGTAAAACAGATGGCCTACGAACCACCTTTTTCGATCTCCGCAACCACGCTCAATCTGATCGCTTCAATCAGTGAGCAGTTGGGACGCCTGTCTGCTTTGACTGAACAGGCACAGGCGTTGCGTTTACGCCGGGCAAATCAGATCCGCACTATTCAGGGTTCATTGGCGATTGAAGGTAACACCCTTACGGTTGAGCAGATAACAGCGGTGTTAGAAGGTAAGCCGGTTATAGCGCCTCAGAAAGAGGTGCAGGAAGTCAAAAATGCATTGGCGGTCTATGAGCGGTTTGAGCAGTGGTTGCCCAGTCGGGAAGCGGACATGCTGGAAGCGCATCGTATTCTGATGATGGGGTTAGTCGATGGCGAGGGGAATTACCGCTGTGGCGGTGTTGGCGTGATGAGTGGCTCAGAGGTGGTGCATATGGCACCTCCGGCTAACCAGGTGCCAAGATTGATGTCAGATCTGTTTGCTTGGTTGGGTCGAACCGATCATCACCCCTTGATCGCCAGTGCTGTATTTCACTACGAGTTTGAGTTTATTCACCCCTTTGCAGATGGTAACGGGCGAATGGGGCGCTTGTGGCAAAGTCTGATTCTGGCTCGCTGGAATCCGCTGTTTGCTAACCTGCCGATTGAAAGCCTCGTGCATCAGCATCAGGCCGAATACTATCAGGCGATTGGGGCAAGTACCCGGGCTACGGATTGCGCCCCTTTTATCGAGTTTATGCTGCAAGTGATCGATGAAACCCTGAAAGAGCAGCTGAACCCGCAAGTTACCCCGCAAGTTACCCCGCAAGTTACCCCGCAAGTTGTACTTGATATTCTGTTCCGTTACTCAGGGCTTGATAATTACTGCCTGAAACCACGCTCCAGGCAGGAATTGCAGGATTTCTGCGGTTTAAAAGACAGGGAGAACTTCCGGAAAAGTGTGCTTAAACCCTTGTTGGATGCGGGTTGGTTGTATTTGGAAATCCCTGATAAGCCGAGAAGCTCCAAGCAACGGTATTATTGTCTGTAGTCGAGCAGGAGGAAGGTTATGCAACAACCTATCACCGGCTACCATACCGACAACGAAGGCCACTGGGTGGCCCAACTGGCCTGCGGCCATAACCAGCATGTGCGGCATAATCCTCCGTGGCAGGAACGGCCTTGGGTAACAACGCCGGAAGGGCGCGAAGGTATGTTAGGCTCGCTGCTTGAGTGTAAAAAATGCGATCAGGGTGCGCCTAAGGATTATCAGTATTTAAGGACGAAATATGAGTGAACATACTGCAGAGATTGATCTATCCAAATTCAGAGAACTCAAGGAGAGGGAATGCTCTGATCCAGCTGACCATGACTTGATTCAAGAAATTGAAATATGTGCTCAGTCGATCTCAAAGTGGAAACATTACTGCATTTACCATTATTCATGCCTAGTTGATGTGGTATCTGGAAGTAATTTGAGATTAGATCGATTATATGGATATAGACGTGGCGGTGACTCGGTACCTGTTCGCATAGTATATGAGGCAAATATTGTCGCTTTTATAGGCTCTCTGCATTGCCTTCTAGATTCCTTTCCATATCTGTTAAACCTAATCTACGCTACGAAACCCAAAAGTGACACGCGGGTAGCATGGTCTGAAGGTTTTTTAGCTGATTATAAAGAGTTTGGTTTTTATGATTTGCTGATTGATTTATGGACTGATGAGGACTTTCAGACTGTAAAAGGCTACGCAAACCGTATTAAACATAGGCATTTAATTAGAATTGCCAATACCACTGAAAATCTGGAATTTGAGTCTTTTCAGTATCAAAAACAAATCTTTGAAAATGAGGTACCAAAGAAGATTGCTTATTCAGTTCCACGTCAAGATGCTGTTAAGTTCATCTCCCGTTGCCACGATTCATTGATTCCGAAGTTCTTTAGTCTTTGTAATGCTGTGATTGATTGCAGAGAAGACTTGTTAGCAATTGGCAGCAAAGGTGAAGCAAAATGATGTTTTCTGATTTAAACAGCAAACTCCAGCAAACCTTTGGTTTCCCCGCTTTTCGTGGTGGTCAGCAGCAGACGGTTGAGCAGCTGTTAGCCGGGTACTCTTCACTGGCGATCTTTCCTACTGGTTCAGGTAAATCCCTCTGCTATCAGTTTACGGCGCTGCAGTTGCCCCATCTGACCCTGGTGGTATCGCCGCTGCTGGCGCTGATGAAAGATCAGCTGGAGTTTCTGCACAGCAAGGGCATCGCTGCGGCCAGTATCGACTCGACACTGACCAATGAAGAACACCAACAGGTGGTGCAGGATGCCCGTTCCGGTCGGTTGAAAATTCTGATGGTATCGGTGGAGCGCTTTAAGAATGAACGCTTCCGTCAGTTTATCGAATCTGTGCCCATCTCCATGCTGGTGGTGGATGAAGCGCACTGTATCTCCGAGTGGGGGCACAATTTCCGGCCGGATTATCTGAAACTGCCGGAGTACCGCAATCAGCTGAATATTCCGCTGGTGCTGTTGCTCACCGCCACCGCCACTCGACGGGTTAAAAAGGATATGGCGCTCAAGTTCGGCATCGCACCGGAGCATGTGGTGCAGACCGGTTTTTACCGCCCGAATCTGGATCTTAGCGTGCTGCCGCTGCAATCCGGTCAGCAACCGAAAGCGGCGCTGAAGCAGGTGATCGATCAGCAGCAGGGTGATGGCATTGTTTACGTGACCCTGCAGCATACCGCTGAGGATGTGGCGACTTATCTGAGCCAGCAGGGGATCAACGCCACCGCTTATCATGCCGGATTGCCCAATGAGCAGCGGGAGCAGATTCAGGCCGACTTTATGGCGGGCAAAATCCGTGTTGTGGTGGCGACTATCGCCTTCGGCATGGGCATTGATAAGTCCGATATCCGCTTTGTGGTGCACTATGATCTGCCGAAATCCATTGAGAACTACAGTCAGGAGATCGGCCGCGCAGGGCGGGATGGTCAGCCGTCCAACTGCATCACACTGGCGAGTCTTGATGGCGTGCCGGTGCTGGAAAACTTCGTTTATGGCGATACACCGCTGCGCTCGGATATTCAGCGGCTGATTCAGGCGATTGAAGAGGAGAGCTTTGTCGCCGGAAGTTCGGCTTCTCATTGGGAAGTGCAGCTTTATACTCTGTCTAACCAGACCAATATTCGCCAGCTGCCGCTGAAAACCCTGTTGGTTCAGCTGGAACTAATGGGCATCTTAGAGCCGTTACGCAGCTACTTTGCCGAATACAAATATAAGTTTGTTGCCGATAAAGCGGCGATTCTGGCGAAGTTCTCCGGTGAGCGTGTGCCTTTCCTGCAGGCGGTGTTTGAACATACCGCTTTTAAAAAGACCTGGGGTGTGCCGGATTTTGACAGCCTGTATCAGGCTTACGGCTCAGGTGCCGAGCGTCATCGGGCGATTGCTGCGTTGGATTATCTGCATGAGCAGGGGCTGATTGAGCTGTCTGCTTCCAAGATGACTGAAGTGTTCCGGGTGGATATGAATCGCCTGAAAAATGATGATGCCGTTGCCAAGCTTTATGCCTACGTGACGGAAAAAGAGCAGAAAGAGATTGAGCGGATCGGCGCGCTGATCCGTTTCTTCCAGCTGGATCGCTGCCTGACCCATAATCTGTCGCGCTATTTCGATGAAAACTCCAGCCCCAACGCCTGCGGCCACTGCTCCGTTTGTCGCAGGCAGATAGCGCATCTGAGTTATGTGCAGGAACCCAACTGGCCCGATCAGGCACAACTTAAAGCCAATGTTGCCACCTTCCTGCAGAAGCTGGAGGCTGATAGCCCGCTGGAACTGACGGATGAAGAAAAGCGCACCTTAAGTGCCCGCTTCCTGGCAGGTTTAACCCAGCCGATCTTTACCAAAATCAAAGCCCGACAGCTGAATGGCTTTGGCAGCTGTGAGCTGCTGCGTTATCGGGATATAGAAGCGGAAGTGGCTCAGTTGGTCTGAGCCTGTTCCAGAGGATGATTACCGCACTGCTTGCATAGTTCTCAATGATAGTCCATGGGGCAAACCGATGTTATTCCCCCATCGCTATAGCTTGTTTTAGCGACTGTTTTCCTTTAATGACATGAAACAGCCCTGTGCGCTGGTAATTAATGCAACATAAATAACCACGTATGAGGGGGTGTTTTCTCCGCTATAGGGTAAAGGGTTGTAGATGAAATAAACGGCAATAAAAAGGATGGCTCCAAGGCTTAAATAGGTAAAACCTTTGAGATATAAATCCTTTCCATCTGTGTCGTTGTTCTCTGTTTTTCGGATGAACCTGCTGGTTATTCCGGCCCCGCCATATCCGACTGCCAGCCCGATAAATCCTCCCCAGATAAGATCTAAAGGCCAATGAACGCCGACCGCTATTCGGGAGAGGCCTATAAGTAAGGCCAATAATAAAACGGCTATTCTTGACGCTGCGCCATTCAGGAAGAGCCAGGCGCTGCCTGCGATAAAAAAACCTGTTGCGGTATGTCCTGATGGTCTTGCCGGGGAAGTGATGTTGGTCTCAATAAAGTGAAACAGGCTCCTATCCAGCACCAGGTGTGGCCTGATGACATCCAGGGAGTGTTTTAACCCATAGACCACTAAGGTGCAGAGCAAGCCCGATATGATAAGGTGCAGCACTAACTGGGGCCGTTTGGGTAGCAGTAGACAAATGAGTGCGGCTCCGGCCAGTGTGCTGCCAAGGTTTGTGATGTTAATCCAAAAGCTGTCAGGCAGTTGGCTGGTTAGTTTATTGATACTAAGAAAAAGGTTTTGATTCAGTTCTTCCGAAATAAAGAGTGCGGCCGCAGCAAGGGCCAACAGAAGCAGAAAGACACTTCTGTTGGCAGCCAAGCTTTGCGTGGCTTCTTTTTCAGGAAGATCACGAGGCGGCTGGTTGAGTGTTTTCCTGGTCAAGACGGATCACCTTATGGCACATCGATCGTGCTATTGTTGGATCATGAGTGATGAGGATATAGCTGATCTGGCGTTTGAACTGAAGCGATTTCAGAAGTTCAACGACCTGTTTTTGCACGCTTTTATCCAATGCTGATGTGGGTTCATCCAGTACGATCAGTGATGGTTTAAGGATCAGGGCCCTTGCGATGGCGATCCTTTGGCGCTGGCCACCAGAAAACTCATGGGGATAGCGGTCACGAGTGTCGGGATTTAGTCCGACTTCCTGCATCGCCTGCGTTACTGCCTGTTCAATCTCTTCTGCAGGTGCCGGGTAGTGAATACTGAGGCCTTCAGCGATAATGTCACCGACTGTCATTCTTGGGCTAAGACTTCCAAAAGGATCCTGTAGTACGACCTGGATTTCTTTGCGCATCTGGCGCATCTCTTCGGCAGAAGCTTGGTTCAGGTCTTTGCCTGAAAAACAGATCTGACCATCACTGTTAATCAGTCTGAGAATTGCCATCCCCAGAGAGGTTTTTCCGGAACCGCTGGCACCAAGCAAACCGATACATTCACCCTGAGAAAGCGTAAATTCAGCCCCGGTGACCGCTTTGATGTGGCCTGTTACGCGTTTCAGAAGCCCTGTCCGAATCGGATACCAGACATTCAGGTTCTTGACCGTCAGAAGATTTTTGGCATCTGGCTTTAAAGGGATGGGCTCTCCATCCGGGTCTGCAGCCAGAAGCATACGGGTGTAGTCCTTTTGGGGTTGAGAAAAAATCTTTTCTGCCGCTTCAGATTCCACCACTTTTCCCTGCTGCATCACACAGACACGGTCAGCATAGTCTCTGACAATGTTCAGGTCATGGGTGATTAGCAAAACGGCCATCTGGTATTTATTCTGCAGGCTTTTGATCAGGTCCAGAATCTGAGTCTGGATCTGTTGATCCAAGGCTGTTGTCGGCTCATCTGCAATAAGCAATTCTGGCTCATTGGCGATTGCCATTGCAATCATTACCCGTTGGCGTTGTCCTCCGGATAACTGGTGGGGCAGGGCATCATAGCGCTGTTCAGCATTCTTGATCCCCACTTCTTCCAGTCGCTTAACGACTTCAGAAAACAGATCTTGCTTACTCATTGGGCGATGCAGCTGAATGATCTCGGCAATCTGTTTGCCGATACTGTGTAATGGATTCAGCGACGACATCGGTTCCTGGAAAATGACGGAGATACGGTTGCCACGAAGCGCCATCAATTGTTTTTCATTAAGCTGGTCTAGTCTTCGGCCATCAAACAAAATCTCACCGGAAAGGCGCTGCGCATTGGCTGGAAGAAGGTAGGGGATACTTAGGGCGGACAGAGACTTACCCGAACCGCTTTCACCGACAATTCCTAAGGTTTCTCCGCGTTCTACGCTGAATGACACTTGCTGTACAACGGGTTCAGCTTTGCCAAAGGCCAGCGTAAGATCTTTAACTTTCAGTAGAGGTTGCGATTGATGCAGATGTTGCTGCTCGGTTTGTGCCTCTTTCATTACAGACCTCCCGTATGGCGGGGATCGAAAGCGTCACGTACGCCTTCACCAATAAAAACCAGTAGGGTCAGCATACCGGACAGGACAACAAATGCGGTGATTCCCAGCCATGGCGCGTGCAGGTTGGCTTTGCCCTGAGCGACCAGCTCACCCAATGAGGGAGAACCGGGAGGCAGGCCAAAGCCCAGAAAGTCCAATGCTGTCAGTGTTGTTACGCCTCCGGTAAAGATAAAGGGCATAAAGGTCATAGTGGCAACCATGGCATTGGGCAGCATGTGACGCCACATAATGAGTCGATTAGGCACCCCCAGTGCTTTGGCTGCCGTGACGTATTCCAAATTTCGGCAGCGGAGAAACTCAGCCC
>NZ_CEYNZH010000082.1:0-9858 GCF_982874595.1 Oceanospirillum sp.
CTCTCTTAAAAAACAAACCCCGATCAAAAATAACCGGGGTTCGTCAGCAGTCTGAGAGCCCAGGCTCTCTTTTTTTATTAAGATCTTCCAAAAAATACGCTATCCGGCATCAACAATATCAATACGCTGAGCCATCATCTTGAGCTGCTTCTGCTCAAGATTTTTAAAATCGAAGAGCTCAGTATCCCCCAACTGAGAAGGAGCAACATTCTGCATCGCACGGAACATCGTATCCAAACGGCCCGGATGCTGATTTTCCCAGCTTTGCAGCATCTCCTTAACGACCTGACGCTGTAAGCCGTCCTGAGAACCACACAGATTGCACGGAATAATCGGAAATTCTTTTAGTTCAGAGAAGGCCTCGATATCTTTTTCCACGCAATAAGCCAGAGGACGGATGACAATATTTTTACCATCATCACTCAGTAATTTGGGTGGCATCGCTTTCAAAGTCCCTCCATAGAACATATTCAGAAACAGCGTTTCCAGCATATCATCCCGATGGTGACCCAAAGCAATTTTAGTCGCGCCAATTTCTTCAGCAAAACCGTACAGGGACCCACGACGAAGACGCGAACAAAGCGCGCAGGTCGTTTTACCTTCAGGAACCTTCTCCTGAACAATACTGTAAGTATCACGCTCAAGAATGTGATACTCCACGCAGATAGAAGCCAGGTAAGCTGGCAATACATGTTCAGGAAAACCAGGCTGCTTCTGATCCAGATTCACGGCTACCAGGTCAAACTTGACCGGGGCACTCTTCTGCAGGCTCATCAGGATATCCAGCATGGTGTAAGAGTCCTTACCGCCAGACAAACAGACCATCACCTTATCGCCTTCCTGGATCATGTTGTAGTCGGCAATCGCCTGTCCGACATGACGGCGCAAACGCTTCTGCAGCTTGTTAAACTCGCGTTTTTCTTTCGGTAATAGTTCCTGCATGGGGTCTCCTGAGGCGTGGTAAAACTGAGGGGGTCTTTTACCCAAAATCAGCGGACTTGTAAACTCGAAGCAATGATAAAAAAGCACAAAAATGACAACACTTTGATGTTTAAAGCGTTTATGATGAGCTTTGATTTTATACGCTCGGAAAGGTCCTTCCCGAAAAACTATGGATGACAGGTAAGGCGTTAGATGAACACTCTGCAGAGATCCCGTCTGCTGGATACGATTCAGCTGGTTCTTGAAGCTCACCCACAGGGCCTGAATGAACATGCCCTGATCAAAGCTCTGGGAGAAACCGGCGTTATTGAAGTAACACCGGCTACCTTCTCCGATACCATGACGCTGTTCCGAACCCATTTTCTGGTCTACAACGCACTCTATGAGCTAAAAGATGAGCTGATTAAAAAGGCTCACTGGATTATGGAGATCTCAGCGGTCAATATTCAGCTCCACCCCTACGAGTTTGGTCACGACCTTCTCGAAGAAAAAGACCCAATGAGAGACTACTACCTCGATCTGACAGCTCTTCAGGAAACCACTGAAGATGAGCTGGATGATATGTTGCGCAACTTCTGGAAGAAGATCGATATCGAAGAGGAGAAGCAGGTCAAACGGGGCCTGAGCCAACGCGCACTGGAATGTCTTGAACTGAGCGAACCCATTACCTTTGCAGAAATTAAACAACGCTATCGTAAACTGGCGATGCAGCATCACCCGGATCGGGGCGGCGACCCTTCAAGAATTCAGGAGATTAACGAAGCGATGGCGATTCTAAAGGCAGCTTTCCAATGAGAAAACTCACTACTCTGACCTCAATTTTGTTTGCAGGCCTGCTTGCAATACAGGTTCCCTTCAGTTTCGCGGCAAAGCACGCCGTAGTCCTTCAGTATCAACATATCAGTGACCGGACACCGCCCAGCAAAAGCGCCACAGAGCAGGAATTCCTCCAACATCTGCGCTATCTGGAAAATAACGGCTTTACTGTCTGGCCACTGCAAAAAATTGTTGATCGCCTAAAGCGTAAGCAAACTATCCCCGATAAAGTCGTGGCAATCACATTTGATCATGCCTATATCAGTGTTTATCAGAATGCCCTGAAACACCTTTCTGACCGAAAAATGCCCTTCACCGTTTTTGTAGCGGCAGCCCCCGTCATGAAGGAACACCCACTCTATATGAGCTGGAAGCAACTGCGAGAGGTTCAGAAAGCAGGTGGGACAATCGGTAGCATGGGAATCACTGCAAGCAATCTTGCCAAGGGCTTACCTGACGAACGCCCGGAACAACGCCAGGCTCGCATTGCCAAGGAGATCGATCTGAATCAAGCGGCACTTAAAAAGTTTCTCGGCGTATCACCTAAGCTCTTTGCTTATGAAGAGGGCCAGGCAGACGAGATCGCCCGCAAGGTAATACGCACCAAAGGCTTGGTTGCTTTTGGTGCTCATCAGGGTCCGGTTAGCCGCTATACCCGCCTGGATTATCTGCCTCGTTTTATCGCTACAGGCTATGCCAGCAATATCAACAATCTCTCCGTTAAGCTCACCAGCCTGCCACTGCCCGTACGTAAGGTAAAAGCCCAGCCGACTATTTTAGCGGCCGATAATAAGCGACCTCAGGCTGAGGTTGAGCTTCTTTCAGGCAGCTATCAATTGAGCGGACTGCGTTGTAAAAATGGCGATGGGCTCCCCGTTGATACCTATGTGAGCAACGAAGAGGGTAAACGGCCTGTCTTTATGATGCAGAGTGAACTAGGCGAAAAAGTCGGCCCCGTTGAATACACCTGTCTTGCTCCCCATGACAAGTCCACACGATTTTACTGGTTCTCTCATACCTGGATTCTGCCAAATCAGAAAGGCTACTGGTAATCCTGTCATCAAACCAAAAAGAAACCGGGGCCAGTCTCCGGTTTCTTTTTATCGGCAGCCCTGCTTTCTGTGGCTCATCATTACAAACGGCTTAGTGTCGATCTCAGCCGATTGCCTTTCGACTTAATCGATAGAAAACCCCTCTTTCTTATGCTTTTTATTCTCAGATAAACAATTACCCTATATTTGTCATTCGAGATTAGAAGAGGTTAATCATGGGATTATTGGTTGAAGGGCAATGGCAGGATAAATGGTACGACACCAAAAAAAGTGGCGGCCGCTTTGTTCGGGAAGATGCTCGATTCCGCCACCAACTGGGGGATAAACAACATCCGGCTGAGGCCAGCCGTTACCATCTGTATATCTCTCATGCCTGCCCATGGGCTCATCGCAGCATGATTGTCCGTCACCTCAAGGGATTGGAAGAACTCATCCCTTTTACCGCTGTATCGCCGGATATGTTGGAGAATGGCTGGGTCTATGACACACCGGAACCCAACTATGGTTATGAGTTTCATCACCAACTTTATACACACGCCAAAAAAGATTACAGCGGTCGAGTAACCGTACCTGTGCTATGGGACCTCAAGCAGGAGACTATCGTTAATAACGAGTCTTCTGAAATTATTCGACTGCTCAACAGCGCTTTTAACACGATAACCAATAACCATATCGATCTTTACCCTGAACACCTAAGAGCTGAGATCGACCAGTGGAACGAACTGATCTATCCGAATGTCAACAATGGCGTCTATCGGTGCGGTTTTGCCACCACGCAACAAGCATATGAAGAAGCTTTTAATCCCCTATTTGAAACACTTGATAAAATTGAAAAACAGTTAGAAAAAACATCTTACCTAACTGGTGAGTACCTGACAGAAGCCGATATTCGTCTTTTTACAACCCTGATCCGCTTTGACCCAGTTTACGTTGGCCATTTCAAATGCAATCTTCGCAGGATTGCTGACTACACCAATCTTTGGGACTACACCAAGTCGATTTACCAGTTTAAAGAGATTCGAGAAACCGTACATTTTGATCAGATTAAACGCCATTACTATTTCAGCCATGGGAATATTAACCCGACTCAGATAGTTCCCGCAGGTCCGGATCTTTCCTCTCTGGACGCTCCGGTTCAGCGACCGGCGCCCAAGCTCTATCAGCCATGACTCAACCAAGGGTACTTGCCTGACCAAACAAAAAAGGCCTGCAATATTTATTGCAGGCCAACTCTACAGAGTAGCACTTATCTAACGGGGAACCTGATGCCGTTGCCGGCCGAATCCTTCTCTTTAAAGACCGGTTTAACTGGTGGGAACCGGACCTTTCAACAAACGCACATACATCAGCGCTGTCGTGATTGCGTCGCCCAAGGCACTATGACGCTGCCCGACCATAGGTACGCCCAGCTTCTCAGCAATTTTTTCGAAATGCAGGTCTGGCTGAAGCTCAGGATTAGCCCGCTTAACCTTTGTCAGATAGCGATGAGATAGCTCAATGGTTTTATTGGGCAAACTAAAACCAAAACGAGGGCGGATAAAACGATTCAGCACCGTAATGTCATAATCGATGTAATAACCCATAATCGGACGATTACCGATAAATTTTAGTAACTGCTCCAAAGCATCAGGCAGCACTTCACCACCACGCAGATCAACACCTCGGATACGGTGAACCTTGATAGAGTCTCCAGTCAGGCTTTCAGGCTTCTGAAGCTTGATATCCAGCTTGTCACTGGTCAGGACCTGAGTACCTTTGATTTTGACTGCGGCGATAGAAACCAACTCTGCTTTTTGCGGATCAAGATCCGTCATTTCACAATCCAGAGCGATGACTTCATCACCATCATAAGGCTCAAACATAGATGCATATTCACCATCTTTATGAGCCCATTTATCGGTAGCACTTATTATTGTTTTTAAAACCATGTTGCTTACCCCATACGACGATTTTTAAAATTTGTTCTTATCTTTCGAGATGGTAGCGGTGTGACATTCTCGACTTAAACTCTTTGACCATATGCAGCGCTTCCCGGAGAAGATCCCGGTCCAGCTTATTCAGCCCCACAGCACTAACCATATTACTTTCACCCGGGGCCGCTTCACCTGTCTCAACTTTTAGCTGTTGCTGCAGCCTTAAAGTGCTTAATACCGCCAGTGCTTCAGCAAGGTCATCAGCGAACTTACGCTTCATCACACCCTTTTCAACCAATGCTTCAATCCGCTGAAAGGTATTGGTCTCTTTAATCTTAAATTGCAGTGCCATGGTACGAATACCATGCACAATCGGGAAAATACCGCCCTTCTTAATATCCATGCCATCTGAATTTTTCAGCCCACCAAAAAAAGTCAACGGCGTGCTGAAACGGCGCAGCGGCATAGCAAAATAAGAATAGAAGACTTCATTGCCTTCAAGTGTTTTAAACAGCTTATCCCGCAGATTGTTAAATAATCGGGCATCTCCGGCCACCGCATGGGCGTCCACAAAGATAGCCAAATTCATCAGTCCCGTGCCCTCAACGGAGCTCGACCAGAGATTTAAGGTCTTACGCCACTCAGACTCACGCATGACCCAATCTGGATTGGATACCATAATATTGCCCGGGCAAAGCGGATAACCAAAGTCCAATAGTGTATTGGTGAATTTCTCCATTACCTTGCTGCATTCATCCCATTCGAGATCATCAGCAATAATCAGAGCGTTATCCTGATCCGTTTTCAGAACCTGTTCTCCACGCCCTTCGCTACCCATCACCAGCAGACAGGTCTTTTTCCGTATCTCTTCAGGGACAAGTTGTTCGTATGCCTTCGCAATAATCCGACCATTCAGTGCTGCCAGAAGATCCATTGCAAAGCGAACTTTAACCCCTTGAGCAACCAGTCCATTGATCAGCTCAGTCGTCCCTTTTGCCGCACGAGCCAATTCATCAAGATTACCGGCACGTTCAATTTGCAGGCCGATAACATGAGACTGACTCGAGAAGAAACTAAGAACATCTGTCAGTTCGACTAAACCGGCCAGCTGGTTATGATCAAAAACAACAATTCGCTGAATTTTATGCCGGGTCATTAAAACCAGTGCATTGAAAAGGAAATCATCGGTCTGAACCGTCAGCAGGTCGTAACTGGCAAGATCACAAATATCGCTCTCAAGGCCCATATCCTGTAGGACAACCCCTTCAAGCAGGTCCGTGCGGGTAACCATGCCATATTGGCTTCCTTTCTGAACCAAGAGGCAATCCGAATGCTGTTCGCGCATCGTTCTTGTGGCTTCAAGAATCGTTGTGCCTGACTGAAGAATAACAGCTTCACGTAGAACCGAACTGCCAACCTTAGCCAGCATAAAAGAGGACATATCCCCACTACCGAGCTTTTCGCTACGTCGCTTTTCCAGCAACCGCGCTTTTTCGGCCAGGGTATTCTGAAAATAAGCTGCAAAAGCCTCATTAGCTTCGAGTAAGTTCAAAAAAACTTCTTTCGGTAATAGCCAGGCAATGGTTTCTTCCAAAGCCTTGAAGGTATAACGACTGGAACCATTAATAATACTGATCGCCCCGAAGAGATCCTCATGGGCATATTCACGTATAACGCCATCATCCGGGTCTGTCTCTTTAGCCTGCATGTCCAGTTCAACAACCGCACCTTTCAGAACGACATACACAGACTCTGCCACCTGGCCAGCATCAATAATAACTTCACTTTCACCGAAGTATCCGATATCCAGACGTGACACCAAGGTTTGCTGCTCTTCCGGGCTAAGCAGATCAAACGGAGGATGAGAGAGATCAAACTCATTGCTCATAGATTTTTGTCCTTATTATCAGAGCCAAGAATTCTGTAAGCGGAGAGACCAAGCAGAGGATACATTCGCCAGTACCGTAGGCCTGCCAGCTTAGATTCAGTAATTTTTTGTTATTAACCGAATCTAGCAGACCCACCGGTCAGCTGTAAGCCTGACTTTAGTATCAGGCTTTAGGAGGGAAAAATAATGCTTAACGACAAACCTGAAGTAGTAGCTCGTTATCCTGAGAAAGAACCTGTCGCTTCTCCAGATCCAAGGCCCTGTCTTCATTCATGGGCAAAAGATCACGAGTGTCACAATTAAGAACATAACCCTGAGCTTTCACACGGTCTACATGTTGTTTTTCAAAACGATAAAGCATGAACTCAGAAATTATTTGGTTATCAATAGAGCGACTCTGAACACTGGCAGTATCCAAAATAGTAAAAGCTGTTGTCATCGGAATCATAAATGTCCATGGGCGCCAGAGACTACCCGGTGCTTCCGAAGCAACAACAACCGAGTTCTCAGGCAAACTCGCTTTCTTATGGTCAAACCAATCATATTCTGTGCTGATTTGATAAGAGAGCATGCCCACACCAGCAAAAACAGGAATAATCCATTTAGGTAAACGCTGACCACTGATTTTTCGCAAAAACAGAGCGATACCTGCGCAGGCAATACCTACAATAAATGCAGCAATTAAATGCCAAATCATAAAACCCTTCCCTTCAAATAAGTCGGGCTTCCTGTAGTAGGAAGCCCGCTTTGCTTTCTTATACCACCGCAGATTGTAAACCTGCTCGGCTTGAAGAGCTATTAGTGATCAATCGCCTCACCAGCACCTTTAGGGAAACGTACACTTTCTACCATTTCCTGAATTTCAGCAGGTGGTTTCTCAGTAGCACCAGAAACGATGAAGGCTGTTGCAAAGTTGATCACTGCACCGATTGCACCGAAGGACAGAGGGGAGATACCCATGATCCAATGCTCAGCAGTGTCAGGCAGAGTGTTAGTACCTGGGATGAACAACCAACCTTTATAGGTAAAGATGTAAACCAGAGTAGTAATCAAACCAGCCAGCATACCTGCAACCGCACCTTTGTTATTCATGGTTACGGAGAAGATACCCATCATCAGAACAGGGAAGATAGAAGCTGCAGCGATACCAAATGCCAGTGCTACAGTCTGCGCTGCAAAGCCAGGAGGGTTAAGACCCAACCAGGTTGCGACCAGAATAGCAGCTGCCATGGAGATACGAGCGGCCAGCATTTCACCTTTTTCAGTGATGTTTGGATTAATGGTTTTCTTGATCAAATCGTGACTGATTGCAGCAGAGATAGCCAGCAGAAGACCCGCAGCTGTTGACAGTGCAGCAGCAATACCACCTGCAGCGATCAGACCAATAACCCAACCCGGAAGCTGTGCAATCTCAGGGTTAGCCAGTACCAGAATATCGTTGTTTACGCTCAGCTCACTACCTTTCCAGCCACGAGCTTCAGCAGTGTCGTTGAAGGCTGCGTTTTTATCATTGTAGAACTGAATACGACCATCGTTATTCTTATCTTCAAACTTGATCAAACCTGTTTCTTCCCAAGTCTTCATCCACTCAGGGCGCTCAGAGAACAGGATTGGATTTTTCATCGCAGAATCATAGTTCTCGGAAGCGGCTGCAGCTTCAGGATAAACGGTAGTGATCAGGTTCAGACGAGCCATAGAAGCAACTGCAGGAGCTGTCAGGTACAGCAGAGCGATAAAGATCAGCGCCCAACCCGCAGACCAACGTGCATCAGCAACTTTAGGTACAGTGAAGAAACGGATAATTACGTGTGGCAGACCCGCAGTACCAAACATCAGAGACAGAGTAAACAGAACCATGTTCAGTTTATTGTCTACATCAGCGGTGTAGCTGCTGAAGCCCAACTCAGTAACAACAGTGTTCAGTTTTTCCAGAAGCGGCACACCAGATTCAACGTGAGTACCGAACATACCAAACATTGGCAGAGGGTTCCCCGTCAACTGCATCGCAATGAAGATCGCTGGAATGGTGTAAGCAATAATCAGTACAACGTACTGAGCTACCTGAGTATAGGTAATGCCTTTCATACCACCGAATACGGCGTACAGGAACACGATCAGAGCCGCAATCCAGATACCGGCATCGTTGGAAACTTCCAGGAAGCGGGAGAATGCAACACCAGCACCACTCATCTGACCGATTACGTAAGTAACCGAAGCAACAATCAGACAGATAACAGCCAGTGTACGGGCCGTATTACTGTAGAAGCGGTCACCAATGAAATCAGGAACAGTGAACTTACCAAACTTACGCAGGTAAGGAGCCAGCAGCATCGCCAGCAGTACGTAACCACCGGTCCAACCCATCAGGAAGGATGATGCGAAATAACCTTTAGAGGCCAGAAGACCAGCCATGGAGATAAATGATGCAGCAGACATCCAGTCAGCCGCTGTTGCCATGCCGTTAGCAACAGGATGTACACCACCACCTGCTACATAGAACTCTTTCGTTGAACCCGCACGGGCCCAGATGGCGATACCGATGTAGAGCGCAAAAGATGCCCCTACAAACAGAATATTGATCGCAAATTGACTCATGCTTCCTTACTCCCCAAGGCCATATTTTTCATCAAGTTTGTTCATCTTCCAGGCATAGTGGAAAATGATACCGATAAACGAAATGATAGAACCCTGTTGGGCAAACCAGAAACCTAAGTCCGTACCGCCAACAGGAATACCTGCCAGCAATGGACGCAGAAGAATTGCAAACCCATAGGAAACCAAAGCCCATACAATCAGACTTCCGAAGATCAGGCGAAGATTCGCCGACCAGTATTCAGCAGCATTGCTTTTACTATCTGCCATAGTGATGCTCTCCGTTTATTGTTATTAAGAGTTCAGGATAAAGCCTGAGCAATCATGAGAGGCCAGCGACAGGTATTGGTCGACGACACTCAATTGTCATCTTTTAGCGACCGATACAAGTCTTTCGCTTTGCCTTCACTTTATTGTTATTAATAATCCTGTTTTCAGGCCTGATTGATTTTCAAAAATATCCCTTCCGATGTAATCCCCGACATTAGTAGTAGAGTTGATACCCTCGGGTCACAAAAAGAAAAAAATCAATAAAAAACAGATAGATAGACTTTTATTTCGATAACCCGGAGGCTCTTTTTTTTTACCGTCTACTATAAAGGGGCGGTTGCAGACTCTGAGCGCAACACGCTATTGCACTGATGTGACGGCATTA
>NZ_CEYNZH010000083.1:0-9150 GCF_982874595.1 Oceanospirillum sp.
AATACCTTATCCTATATTGGATTAGGTGTTGCACTCAGAATTGGCCGCTAAGCTTGTTAAAATTTATCCGCCTCACATTATTTAAAGCGTCACTCAGGCTTTTCTGTTTTTTGGACAAAATAATTTCGGCCACCATTAAGTTGATTACCCAGCCTGCCCCCATACAAATAGTACGTGTCAGTTCATTCTGATATTCGGAAAAGATGAAAAATGGAATGTGCGTTAATACCTGGGTACCCGCCCCCATCCCCAACACATAAGCTCGAAGCATCCAGCGCCCATGGGCACGAAAGTCCCGATTTAAGATACTCCACACGGCCTGACATAAGAACCAGGAAAGAATGACACCGACAATCAACCGAATAACGTACAAACCAACACTATCCAAGCCATACCAGGGATAAAACAATGTCATCCACAACCCCGTGAACGCACTGCCCACGCCTGAAAACCAAACGATATAGCCAATCATCCTATGCACTTTTATTGAGCAGCGACGTAAGGGTGAAAACTGCAAAATGCCAATAACACTAAAAATAATAGAACTCAGGATATGCAGGACAATCGGAATTGGGGCAGTAAGAAAACGGGCATTCTCTTCGGTAATATCCGCACCGGAGGAGATCTGCATCAGACGCATACCTCCGGCTATTGTCGGCACAACACACAGTACAACCATCAAAAACAATACAAACCATCGTGAGATAGGTGTTTGAGTTGAGCTTGAAAGAGTCATGGAGTTACCTCTCGGCATTCCACTTTAATTTGCTGTGGAGCCCATAGGTTGGTCGTCAATAGTGACGCTGGCCCCATAAAATAACTAACGATACCCGTTGCGATGAAACCGGTATAGGAATGCTGTGTGGTGACAGAATGCCACTGCTGCTCGCAGGTTTCAGCCGGATCAATGGGCTTACTCACCTCGACCAGTTCCAGCGCCACATTGTGATGCCACTTTTTCTTTACCATTGCCGTCTTTTGCGGTTCACCATTATCAAAGTGCACCGTTGCACAACCAGATAAACTGAACACGGAAAGCAGCAAAACACTGTTTAAGTTCATATCATCGCACCCCTATCGAGTTTCACACCACACCTTGCTGGTATGTGGCGTGTACACTCCAAGAGACAGCAAAGCAGCCAGGCCATCAGTCAAAGTACGTATGGATTGCATCTGCAGCACATTATTGTGTTGGCAAATCTGCGCAACATTTACGTGGTTATCACCAATCATTCCCAATAAAAAAGATGGCTGGCTTTGCATATAGCTAGGCTCAGTTGTAATGCGCTGTTGGCTGTTCGGCGTAACCGTAACAGCTGAACATCCACTTAATGCCTGTGCGGTAGTAACAATGATAATTAACATTGCATTGGTAAACCGTTGATTGTTCACCTGAGCCCCTCCACTTGTTCAACAATTACACTCGACAGCGTCAAGTACTGCGGGCATTATATCTATGCGTATTCGATTGGTAGTCAGCAAAAAATACATAATGGACATGCATAAATGCATAGCAAGACAGCGGCAAAGTGGCGCTCGCTTGGTTTTGACTGGAACCAGGCTCGTGCGTTTTATCTCACGGCGGAAGAAGGATCATTATCCGCTGCGGCGAAAGCGTTAGGTACGACGCAATCGACCGTGGGTCGGCAAGTATCATCACTGGAACGTGAACTGGGTGTGGCACTCTTCGAGCGCAGTTCAAATGGATTAGAGCTGACACCCAATGCAATTCGCTTACTCGACTTTGTCCGTAATATGGGTGAAGCCGCGCAGAACTTTTCACTCGCTGCCAGTAGTGATGCAAATACCCTTGGAGGGCACCTATGTATATCAGCTACAGAAGCAATGGCCACCTTTGTCCTACCGAAACTCATTACCGAGCTGGTAACGAATAACCCAGGCCTAAATATCGATTTAATCGCTTCTAACGACAGCAGCGATTTACGCCGTCGTGAGGCCGATATTGCGATCCGAACATACCGTCCGGATCAGCCCGACTTAATCGCTCGGAAATTAGGTCTGCAAAGCTACCGCCTATACGCTGCAGACTGTTACATCCAACGTAAGAAAGGTGATATAAGCCTCGAAAACAGCGCGCAATTGCAGTTTATTGGCTTTGATAAGGCCCATCATGTAGTTAAAATCTTGAACCAACAGGGAATGCATATAAGTTTGGATAATTTTTCGGTGGCTTGTAACCACCATCTAGCGAACTGGGAATTGGTTAAACAGGGGGCTGGAATAGGTATTATGTTGCAAGATATTGGAGATAATGAAACTGGCGTACAGCAGGTGCTACCCAGCATTGAATTACCGACGACAGAAACCTGGCTAGTGGCGCACCGGGATTTACGCACCAATCTACGCCTGCGTTTTGTTTGGGACTTTCTAGTGGAACGCTTAGGGCAAGAGTATTGAGCTTTTAGGTAGTCCTCAGGGCATTAAGTGGCTGGCAAGCCTGTCGCCACACTTAAACTAACCAGCGCGAACACTGTACCAAACCAGAACAAAAATTGCCGAGTGTCGATAATTCGACTTGAGCAGTTTGTTATGTTTTAAGCTAAATGAAGACCTAGATTGAATCAGCTCATCATTTTCAACGTTTATCACTGAATGATCCTTGGCTTGTAACGCCCAAGCACAGCAGCAATCTTGGAGTGACTACGGAGGAGTCACAAAAGGGCACCCAGCGGCCATGAACTGCTATGCCTGGTTATGAAGTGTTAACGCGAGTTAGTAATATGCCTGTTCAAAAATCATCTCTACGTGCTCTCTGTTCTCAATATTGTCTGGAAGTGATGCCCTATCACCTTTAACACCCGCGATCATTTCCTGGAGCATACCAGGACGCTCAGCATCAAGACGCTGAAGAAGTCCTGTCAACAAATACAGAGCCGCATCGGCTCGGATAACGCCAGCATCCCGCAGATACAAAAAAAGAGCCGTGACGTGTCACGGCTCCTTCTGGTGGATCAGATAATTACTCGGGACGACGCGGCATAAAGGCGTTTTCTTTCCAGATTTTGTACTCTTCCCGGAAACCCTGCAGATCACTGTAGGCTTTGGCGAAGAACGGATCAGCAGCGGATTTCTCTGCGGCGACCTCTTCCCAGGTCGTACGGAAAAGATCCAACATCTCGTCGCTCCAGCGCATATTGTGTACGCCGTTATCGTTGACGTTTTTGTTCATCGCGGCGAACTGTAGTGCTTCACCCTCGGCAAAAGACACCGCCATAGCAGAACGACAGGTGGTTTCTACCAGCGCCTGCTGGGTGTCGCTCATCTTGTTCCAGGTATCTTTATTGATCAGCAGTTCCAGCAGCGTGGCCTGCTGGTGCCAACCCGGATAGTAGTTGTACTTGGCGACTTTATGCAGGCCGATCATCTGATCGATCACAGGCATAGAGAATTCGGTGGCATCAATCGCACCTTTTTCCAACGCGGGGAAGATCTCTGCACCAGAGAGTAAGGAGGTGTTCACACCCAATTTCTGCATCACCTCACCACCCAGACCAAAGAAACGCATTCTCAGGCCTTTCAGATCTCCGGCACTCTCAATCGGCTTACTGAACCAGCCAGACGTTTCCGGTGCGACCACGGCACAGGGAATCGCATGTACGTTGTAGCCGTTAATATCGTACATCTCCTGCCAAAGCTTGCGACCATTACCGTGATAAACCCACGCCATATACTCACCCGCTTCCGGGCCGAAAGGTACCGATGAAAATACCGATGCTGCCGGGATTTTACCAACCCAATAACCGGGAGAACCAAATCCGGCATTAACCTTACCCGCCGATACGGCATCCAGAATCTCAAAAGGGGCAATCAACTTACCTGGCTCGTATTTCTTAACCCGCAATGTTCCGGCTGAGGTCGTATTCAGCGTGTTTTCGATATAGGTTGCGGTGGTTCCGACACTAGGGAGCTTAGAGTTAAAGGCGATAGGCATCTTCAGCATAATTTTCTTGTCGGCCGCCTGTGCAGGAAGGGATAGTGCAGAGGCAAGGCATACAGCCAAAGACAGGGTTTTGATCGGGTGTTTCATAAGGGTTAGCTCCGATGCTTCATTATTTATTTTATTGGCACAGCTCTTTTTGAGAGCAAATCGGCCAATTTTAGTCGGCCAGAACCCTGCATGAACAATGATTAGATCGAATCAGGTCATTAGCTTTACTGATAGTAAAATTCCCCCTCATTCGATACTGTTATAAAAAAAGCCCTTGCTGGCTGATGATTTGAGACAGAAAGCACAAAGTTACACAAGTGTGCATAAAAACTACGAGATGATGCTGCAAATGCCATTACAAATCGGTATAAAGCTCTTGCTCTAATAAGATCCATAAGCAAAATGCATTTTTTCTCTTAGAATTAATACAAGGATGTCATCATGACAGATACCCTTCCGAACGGGCCTGATCTGGAAACCCAAAAAGCTCAACCCTTGGACATGACTCCGCGTCATACGATCAACCGTGTCCTCAACAGTAAAACCGTACCTGTGGTTTTCACCGGCAAGAAAATGGAATACTTCAAGCTTTGGCTGGTTAACCTGCTGCTGAGTATTATCACGCTGGGCATCTACAGTGCCTGGGCTAAAGTGAGAAATACTCAATACCTGTATGGACACACTCAGGTTGATGGTCATCGCTTTTATTTTTTGGCAAAACCGATCCAGATTCTGATTGGCCGTATCATAGCCGTTGTTGTTTTTGCTATTTACACCCTCATCTCACAGCTTAACCCGATTCTGGGCCTGATCTGCGGTCTGCTTCTGCTGGCAGCCTACCCCTGGCTGATCAACTCCGGTTTACGCTTCAGTATGCGTAACACCTCATACCGCAATGTACGTTTTACTTTTAACGGCAAGTATATGGGGGCTTTAGTCGCCTTCCTGGCACTACCTATCGTGGGTGTGCTGACGTTATGGTTGGCAATGCCTTGGGTACTGAAAAAAATTCATCAGTATATCTACGAGCACATCAGCTATGGTGGTAAACCGGTTCGGCTTTCAACATCGACTGGTTATTACTACAAGGCCTCGCTGATCACTCTGGCAATTACAGCGGTGATCTTTGGCGGTGGTTACCTCTTTGTAGAAGCCTCAGACCTGCTCTACAAACTGCAGTATGGGTACTACTCCATTGCCGCGGTAATACCGATGTTTATTGCATTCTATCTGGTCGCCCTTAGCCTGATTGCCGGTGTCTTCTATGCGTTGATGTTCAATCATCTGGGTAATGCAATGAAAATGGATGATGTGGCAGCACTGAAAACAAACCTGAGTATTCAGAGCTATTGCTGGTTGAATCTGAGTAACAGCCTGCTATTAATCGTGACTCTGGGACTGGCTTTCCCAATTACTCAGATCCGTAAGAATCATCTGCTGGCCCGCGCTACAGAAGTGGCACTGCAGCCGGATATCGAACACCTGGTAAATACCGAGCAAACGGATGAAAGAGCCTTTGGTGAAGAAGCCGCTGGCGTATTTGATGTTGATCTGTCTCTGACCTGATTCAGGGATCATTGAAAAAGGTAAATTATGACAGCCCCCACTGAAGAGAACTCTTTCAAGGCCAGACAGCATCGGCCCGAAAGAAGTATTCAGGGAGTCTTTCAGGAGGCCGGTCGCGCAGCAGCGCAACCGGCCTTTGCCGTTATAAATCATGATGGCAGCATAAAGATTCTCAGTCTGGAGCAGGACGTTCTGCAGGAACATGCCATGGATAAGCTGGAGTACAGCTCGGTTATACCGGGGTTGCCGGCAGAGCTCCATCTGCCGGATGGTGCGCGTTTTATCCCTGAGGATGTCAGCTTCCGCTGGCCGGGGCTGAAGCCGGAAGCTCACATTCCCGGTTGGCTGGAAACTCACTGGATCGCGGTCTTCGTTTCTGTGATCATCCTGCCACTTTTCTTATGGATGATGAGTTTTAAAGTGATCCCGGCAGCGGCCAGTATCGGTGTCGCCTTTTTACCGGATAGTGTGGCCCAGGAATCCGGCAAACAGACACTCATCATCCTCGACCGTATCTACATGGAACCCAGCACGATTCCGGAAGCGCAACAAACCGAGATACGGGAACAATGGCACCAGGCACTGGATGCGCTCAATATACCCAGAGAGAATTACAGACTCAATTTCCGGAGCTGGTCAATGGGCGCTAATGCCATGGCACTGCCTAATGGTGATGTGATCCTGACAGATGATATTGTTGAACTAATGAGCAAGCACCCCGAGCAACTCACCGCAGTGATGCTGCATGAAATTGGCCATGTGGAACATCAGCACAGTATGAAGATGGTCGCTCAGGCAACGGCAACATCTATGCTGTTTGCTCTGATGTTCGGCGATATTGAAGGTGCCGGAGAGATGGTCATTGGTGCTGGCGCCAGCTTAATGCAAAGTGCCTTCTCAAGGGATATGGAGCGGGAAGCTGACGCCTTTGCCTATACCCAATTACATAAACTGGGACAGTCTCCGACCGATTTCGCCGACGCAATGACAACCCTGATGAAAAGCCATGGCCGTAGCGAAACCGATAACAGTAAAGAAAGCTCACTGGGGGACTATCTGAGCTCGCACCCGGCAATTTACGAGCGGATTGAGGCCGCCAGAAACTGGCAACCTGCTCAATAATCGTACCGGGGTATAAGGCTGGAACATTAAAAAGCCGAAGCAGGAGAGCCTGTTTCGGCTTTTTAAGTGTGAGGGATAAGAATAACTGCTGGAAACTTACCTCAAAGAAGCATCCTGCTTTCTATACCTCTTGAGAGCCCTTAGCAGCCAGTCCTGGCTTTTCTCAGTATCCGCTCCGGGACAGATCACCTGATAGTGGCGTCCGCTGAAGGTGCTTTTACTGGCAGATAAGCGAATAAAGTCTTCAGCGGTCTCGATGTCGTCATGAAAATAATCGTATTTGCTGCGGATATGCTCCACCGCTTCTCTTCCCGTGTGCCGGGTGCCGTTACGGTCATAAAGGCACTCCGTCTTACCAACGTAGCTCAACAGGTAGTTGATCTCCTGCTTAACTTCGGAGCTAACCTCTGCCCGTACTTGCCCGACGCAAAACAGTAACAGCCCCATCACAGAGATACAGGCCAGCAAAGAGATTCTGCCCTGTTGTTTAGATAGCCCCATAAGACGGCACTCCTTCTGTTTTTTCTGTTCGTTTCGATGCCTTGTTTTTTAGCGGCTATTAATCTGGGCTTCAGACCTGATAGCGGGCCAGAAACATCGCTACTGTCTCTTTAATGGCAAAATCCCGGTCAGCTTCCGTAACTTCAGCCAGCTGATAAAGCTGTGGGTAAAAAATAAAAGCTTTCAGCTGATAGACAAACTGCTGGCTGGCAAAGAGAGGATTTTCTACCTTGAGTACACCCGCTTGGGTTGCTGCCATAAGAAACGGCTCCAGATAACTCAGACAACCGAATTTTTCCTGAGTTAATGTCTGCGCCAGCATCGGATCTTTAAGCAGCTGCATAAAACCGATTTTTGCCACCCGCAGGAAAGGTTGAGAGGACATTAGCCCTGCTTCGCACAATGCAATATGGGTCAGCTGATCGCCAATCGCCCGCTCCGGATCAAACTCTACTGCCGCCCCTTCCGAGAGCTGGCTGAACATACGTCCGATAATCGCCTGGAACAACTCTTCTTTATTGGCGAAATGGTTGTACACCGTACGCTTGGAAACACCAGCGACCTGCGCCAATTGATCCATACTGGTGTGCTCTACACCAAGATCGTAAAAAAGTTGTTCAGCGGCATCGAGAATCTGAAGTCGTTTTTTGTCGGAAAGTTTCATTGTTGTCAAAGCGTTACCATATAAACACTGTCTAATAATAGGCGCTAGTGTACTGCAGCGGAGAAAAACTTACACTGTGCAGTTTACTTTTTACCACCAAAATGTAAACTACACAGTATAGTTTACCTGATATAAAACCCGAAGATCAAAACCCGAAGATCAATACAAAGAGTGATCCCATGACCCCATTCAAATGGATTCTGGCACTTAGCCTGACTCTCTTAGCCGGAGGTTGCATGATAAATTCCGAACTTGTTGCCACCACAGATACCATGAAGAACCCCAATGCTGCCCGTTATGAAGATGGTAAGTTCCACAATAGCGCTGAAACCAATCAGGCTGGGTTTGGTAAAACCGTGGGTATCTTCTGGCGCTTTATGACCGCCAGTAAGGTCGATGCTGAGCCAGAAGTCTCTCTGCCAGTGAAAACTATTACCCGCGAACAACTGGATAACCTGGCAGATGACCGCTTCTGGCTGGTAAAACTGGGCCACTCCTCTGTTCTGCTGAAAGTGTATGGTGATTACTGGCTGATTGATCCGGTATTTGCCGAGCGCGCCTCACCTTTTTCTTTTATGGGACCTAAACGCTTCCATCAGCCACCTATTGAGCTAAAAGAGCTGCCGCCCATCAAAAAGGTGCTGATCTCCCATAACCACTATGACCATCTGGATAAAGACGCCATCGCTTATCTGGCAGAACTGAGCGAACGCTTCTATGCACCGCTGGGTGT
Source organism: Oceanospirillum sp. (assembly GCF_982874595.1). Classification (NCBI taxonomy): domain Bacteria; kingdom Pseudomonadati; phylum Pseudomonadota; class Gammaproteobacteria; order Oceanospirillales; family Oceanospirillaceae; genus Oceanospirillum; species Oceanospirillum sp. Next base: position 8,536 of record NZ_CEYNZH010000083.1, read on the forward strand.
AGACGGAGATCTGAAGAAATGGGGCGTGACAGAAGAGAAAATCAGAATTTTCGACTGGTGGCAGGAAGAGCGAGTCGGTGATCAGCTGATCGCATTTGCTCCAACGCAGCACTTTTCAGGCCGTGGCATGACCGACCGTAATTCAACACTCTGGGGATCCTGGGTGATCAAAACGGCCAACGAGTCACTTTATTTCAGCGGTGACTCCGGTTATTTCGCGGGCTTTAAGCAGATTGGCGAAACCTACGGCCCCTTTGATCTGACAATGATTGAAAACGGTGCTTACAACGAAGATTGGGCCGACATCCACATGACTCCGGAAGAGAGTGTTCAGGCTCACCTGGATCTCCAGGGTAAGGTGATGATGCCTATCCATAACGGCACATTCGATCTGGCGTTTCACGCCTGGTACGACCCACTGAATCGGGTAACAGAAGCAGCCGAAGCCAATCAGGTCAGTCTGAGTACACCCGTTGTCGGCGATATTCTGCAGGTTACGTCACCGGCAGTTGAGCAGCGTTGGTGGCAAAGCTTACAGAAAACCCAGCTGGCAACGCTCTAACCCTCTGACTTCCTGAGTTAATCTGTCAAGCCAACATGAATCAAAAACGCCGG
>NZ_CEYNZH010000084.1:0-8634 GCF_982874595.1 Oceanospirillum sp.
GATGAGGTTCATCGGGCGCTGTAAAAAAGTGTCAACTTATATCAGGACTAGACAGTCATCGTCTGATCCGCTCACCTCTTGAGGTTGTTGATTATCAGGCTGCCTTTAGATGATAGCGGCAAACCTCATCAACCGTAGCCCCCATCATGTCGTGCTCACGCAGTAGTTTGCGGAAATCGCACAGAGACGGTAGTTGATCAAAGCGGAAAAAATGGCCCTGGCACTGACAGTCCGTCGCCCCCAAATCCTTTACCGGCACCTGAGAACCCGGAAGGTTTTGCAGCACTCCGGCCCAGTCATGCTCTCGGGGCTCAATATCTTCGGTAATCCATAGGGAAAGAAAATGCATCGCCGGACGGATATAGTCCAGATGCCAATGGCAGCGCTCACTGATACTCAGATGATGCCTGAGTCGGGCGTGCAGTCCGCCGGGGCCGAAAGCACTGCCCACATAGGCGTAAAAGCCAGGAGCGAACTCGGTTTCAGTCAGTTTACCAACGCGAATGGTTCGGGCGTGTTTCATCTCGAAAAAAAGCAGATACGTTCCCTTTTCTTTTGGTAGCTGTCGGGTCAGTTCAGCAATTTCGAGACGTGACAGGTCTTTTATTTTTTTCATAGGATCCCTGTTAGCGTTCTTAAGTCTGTGTTTCTATAGTGGTTCAGGCGAGTTTTTATTATTTGGTTACCTGACCAATGTGTAGTTGTTATAGATCATTTACCTGCAACGAGCAGAGATGATCTGATTTTCGCAAGCATAAAGGAGTCAGATATGGATCTATCTACCCACAATATGACCAACCTGTTTAATCAGCTTGGTTTACCCAGTGATGATGCCTCTATCCAGCAATTTATCAAAGATAACAGCCCTATCCCTGCCGACCAGCCCATCTACGAAGCCAGTTGCTTTACAGATGTACAGGCCGCTTTTCTGGCACAGGGTCTGGATGAAGACTCTGACTGGAGCGAAGTGATCGACACCCTGCACAGCGCAATGTCTGAACAGGACTAACCAGCTAAACGATACAAAATTAGCTCGGGATTTTCAATTTAGGAAACATAAAATCAACTGACTAAGCGTTTTGCATCCGGTCAGCGTGGAAAATACACCCGGACCGGATGCTTATCCATTAGCGCTTTCGCTATATTGCATCGGGTTGATTTCCTGTTATCCTCCTGATTTGGTTTAACAATTCTGAAATTGTATCGACGGTATATGACTGCAAACAGCGAACCTCCCAGTTGCTACTTGGCAACCCTTTCTGAAAACCCTTTTTCTGTGGCTTACACTCAGCCCCCAGTCCTTGATTTGGAGCAGAATCCCAAAAACGCTGCATCTCTGCACGGAATGCCTTCATCAGGAAATGAAACAGCAAGGTTTCACACACCGATGAATAGAGTCATAAAAAGTACATCTCACTTTTCCCCTGACCTGCAATCCGTTACTCTGCTAAAACAGAGTAAGTACTCAAAATTTAGCGGACCGTTCGTTATCCTGTTGCCGGCCACTGCAACCGGTGATCTTCCGAAAATGGAAGACTGGGGAACAGACAGCACTGCACCCGGGTCACAGAGTTTTCAGCAAACGAGGCAGCATTGATGCGAATTCACGTTTTTCAGCATGTTCCCTATGAAGGACCGGGCAGCATTGCTCGCTGGGCAGAAAAAAATGGCCATACGCTGACCACGACCCGTTTCTTCGAAGGCGATAATCTGCCATCTCACAATGACTATGATCTGCTGATGATTCTTGGTGGCCCGATGAGTGCCAATGATGACTTTAATGTGGACTGGATGCAGGCAGAGAAACGCTTTATCCGTGAAGCGATTGATCAGGATAAAATGCTGCTTGGCGTCTGCCTGGGTTCTCAGCTGATTGCACGGGTGCTGGGAGCTACCGTCAGTAAAAATGAAGACCGTGAAATCGGTTGGTTTCCGATTACCGCTACGCCAAACGCCATGGTACTGGGGCTGCCACAGCAGTTTCAGGCATTCCACTGGCATGGTGACACCTTCACCCTTCCGGAAGGCGCTAAGTCCATCGGCAGCAGCGAAGGCTGCGAGCAACAGGGCTTTATCTATCAGGACCGTGTCGTTGCTCTGCAATTCCATCTGGAAACGACTCCCAATGCTGCCCGGGAACTGGTCGATGCCTGCCGTCATGAGATTGAAGAGGACGGCCCTCATACACAGCCCGCTGAAGCCATGCTGGTGGATCTGGAACTCTTCTCCGAAGCCAACCAGCGTATGGAGCAAATTATGAGCTACATGCGGGCCCAGCTTGAGGCAACAGCAACCACCAGCTAAGACGTTTAAGACAGGATGGTGGCGGCACTCAAGCGCAAATTGTAAAAAAACCAAACGCCAGACATCAAAAAGCCGGAATTTATCAGGGATAAATTCCGGCTTTTTTGTGCGCGCTGTAAACACCGCAAATTAAAATCTGCGGGGTTTACAGCTCTCAAGAAACCTAAAGCGTCTCAAGATCCTTACAGGGTTTCCAAAACCTTAGCCAGACGCTTCAGGCCTTCTTCCATATCTTCCGGCGTCATCTGACTGAAGCTCAGACGCAGGGCTTTACCGGCAGACTTCTCAACTTCAAACGGTGTACCCGGCAGAGGCACAACCTTAGCTTCAATACCTTTAGTCAGAACATCGCGGGTATCGGTTTCCAGCTCCAGCCAGAAGAACATACCACCCGCAGGCAGTTTCCACGTCACAGACGCAGGCAGGTACTCTTTCAGCAGTTTCTGCATCAGGTCACGCTTAACGCGGTAGTGGTTCTGCAGACGCTCAACGTGTGCAGGCAGGCTACCGGCCGCCATAAAGTCACCAATGATCTTCTGACCCAGACGGTTAGAGTGCAGATCCGTCGCCTGCTTAGCGCGCAGAATCCAAGGGTACAGATCAGGGTGTGCAATCACATAACCGGTACGCAGACCCGGCCACAGCATCTTGGAGAAAGAACCCATGTACATCCAGGTCGCTTTCTTCAGGTAAGAGCAGATCGGACGGGTGAAAGCGTTATCGTAGTTCAGAACGCGGTACGGGTCGTCTTCGATCAGAGTCACATCATAGCGATCCAGCAGTTCTGCAACGGCAATACGCTCGGCTTCGGTGTAGCTGTAACCGGTCGGGTTCTGGAAAGTCGGAATCAGATAAACCATACGTGGGTTATTATCTTTCAGCTGTTTCTCCAGAGACTCCAGATCAACGCCGTTTTCACCCAGATCAAATGGCAGCAGATCAGCACCCAGGCCACGCAGAACCTGCAGCATCGCCAGATAGGTCGGATCTTCAACCACAACCTGAGTACCGGCATCCACCAGAATACGTGCTGCCAGATCCAGACCCTGCTGAGAACCGGAGGTGATCAGAATCTGATCTTCGGTGCAAGTCAGACCTTCGCTGCCCAGCCACTTAACCAGCTCCTGTTTTACCAGAGCTTCACCGTCAGAGGTGCCGTACTGCTTAATGCTGCTCAGGTCGCCCAGTTCTGGCATCTCTGGCATAACAGAGGCATCAGGCAGGCCACCGGCAAAAGAGATCATGCCCGGTTGTTGGCTGACCGACAAAATCTCACGCACAGGAGAACCCGGCAGACGGTTAGCGTAAGCGGACAGTTTCAGTTCCGGTGAGGGGCTGGACATAGAGTGATCCTTTTTTGCAAATGATGATATTTGTTGTCTCTGAGACTCAATCCGGTCGTAGTGAAACCCGTTTCGCAATACTGCGGATGATCTCAGACTTTATAGTGACATTATGGAAATGGAAGGGGCACACAGAAAAGATACAGTTTGCTAAAACAGCCCCATACAGACCAAAATAACTGACACACAGTTTGCAGAAATTTTACCATAATGCTCAAAAGCCACAAACAGATGTCTGAACTCCATGACCTTAAGAACTAAGCTGAACAGCCCCCCGGAGCAGCCGCTTTACCAGCAGGTGGGACGTAAGCTCTATCAGCAGGTGATTCGTCATGCCAACCCCGAACAGAAGCTCCCCAGCTTACGTTTAGTTGCAGAGCAGTTTGATATCAGCCTGAGCAGTGCCCAAAGCGCCTATCAGTACCTGATTGATCAGGGGCTGGTCATTGTTCGTCCCCGCTCCGGCTATTACCCGGCTGGCGGAGTGTCTTCCGGCAAGCTACGGCCTCAGATACCGGCAGCTAACCCGGCAGCTGAGCGGGTTAAAGTCAGTGATCTGGTCATTCGTATGCTCTCTATGGGCCGAGAACACCCCCTGATCAATCTGGGCACCGCCGTACCTGAACCCGCACTTCTGCCCCTGGATGCTCTGGCCAAAATTCAGCGACAGATCAGCCGTAAGCCCCAATGGGCCTATGGTGGTTACAGCCCTTCTGGTGGTGAGCCTTTACTGCAACAGGCATTATCCCAGCACCTGAACCAACAGGGGGTGAAGTGCACACCGGAAGACTTGCTGATCACTAACGGCTGCACCGAAGCCCTGCGGATCGCCCTGACAGAGTGCACCAAACCCGGTGACGTGGTGGCCATTGAATCACCCACCTACTTCACCATTCTGCAGCAGCTGGAAAGTCTCGGTCTTAAGGCGCTGGAGATTCCCACCTCACCGGAAACCGGCATCGATCTGGACCACCTCGCCACCATGATGTCCGCGATCAAGGTCAATGCCTGTGTGGTCAACCCGGTAGGACACAATCCGCTGGGCTTTGTCATGCAAGAGACAAAGAAAACGGAACTGATCGAACTCTGCTATCACCATGGCACCCGCCTGATTGAAGATGTGATCTGTCTGGATCTAGCCTATGCGGACCGTCATGTGCGGTCATTACGGGCCCTGGACCCCTACGGCGTGGTCAGCCAGTGCGGCTCTTTTTCCAAAAGTTTGTCACCCTCATTGCGGGTGGGCTGGTTATTGCCCGCTGGGGATACCGCCTCCGCTACGGCTCGAAAATTCCAGAATAACGTCAGCGTCAGCACCCCCTGCCAGCTGAGCGTCGCCTATATGCTGGAACAGGGTTTGTATCAACGCTCGGTGCGCAAGATCGCCAGTCAGCACAAGCTGCGGGTGCATCAGACCCGTGAATGGGTGCTGCGCTATTTCCCTGAAGGCACGCGGGTGTCATTACCCGAGGCAGGTTTTGTACTCTGGGTAGAACTGCCGGAGCCTTTTATGGCGATGCCACTGCACCATAAGGCCCTGGAAAAAGGCGTGATGTTTCTGCCGGGGGATGTGTTCTCCCCTACCAGTGACCTCTATAGCCAGTATCTGCGCATCAACTGCTGCGCCTGCCCGGAGGAGGAAGTGCTGGAAGGGATTAAAAGAATCGGGCGCTGTTTTTAAACAGCGAGGCCAGACATGTGTGTTGCAGGTAATGCGTTAATACCTGAACCTGATAACCCGCAGCAGCCAATAACGGCAGCCGGGCCAGTAAGCGCTTTCTGCTGTTCATTCAGCTTGCCACTTCCAGACTGTAACCATCATCCAGCCCCTGATCCTCAAGGGAGATCACCAGTACAAGTGTCTGTAACATAAGCCTTCCTGTGTAACAGCCGGTTAAGCCCGGTCAGTTCAATATTTAAAAACGAGTTGTTTTACCGCGGGACAAAAACTATTTGCGGTAAGCATAGAGAGTAAGCCCGGTTTCATTTTCAGCCAAAGGCAGCTGACCAAGGGCCTTAAGGGCGGCAATAAAACGCCTGTAATCCGTTTCATCCCGGTATTTTCTACCGGTTTTCGGATCTTTTTTTTCATCCGGCCGGGGACAGTGCAGCGCATAAATCTCCCGCAGAAAAAACGGACCATGCGCTGTGCAGTCTGTGCTGCAGTCACCCTTCGTCCCGCCTTCCGGAAAAGCTGTCAAAGAGAGAAAAGTTTCATCCCGGACAAAAGCAAACTGGACCTGCTGGTTATAACACCCAACCAGATCCAGCACTTCACGCCACTTGGTATCATTCATCAGGGAACAGGCATAGCCCGCAAGGGTTCGGTTGATACGTCTCTGGTTTTCGTTCATAACCGCTCTCAAATTCCATTTCAGATAAACCGCCTGCGGACAGATTTCCGCCAGTGTCAGAGCCCATCATTGTAAGGTCTTTACCACTGCGCTGCAGGGCGGAATATGAGTAGCCGTTAACAGAAACGTCTGTTGATGCCGCGGGTCACGTCTATGAAGAACAACTCAGATGCGAGACACCACCGGCACCAAAGGCTGCAATCGGCTTTTGTCGGTAGAAGCGTTCGTCGATCTCTGCGGATTGCTCCCCATAGGGTTGTGTCATCACGCTTTGCAGCTCATGGATCAGGCTGTAATCCCCCTGCGCGGCGGCCTGATAGGCCGGTGCCAGCAGCCATTCCCTTAGGGTATATTTCGGGTTAGCCGCTTTCATTCCAGCGCGAACTTCCGCTTCTGAACGTGGGGTTTCACCGTGCTCACCGGCTTCTACCGCCTCACGCATCAGCGCTTCACGCCACTGGCTTAACCACTCGGTCCAGCGGCGATCCATCTCAGCATGATCCAGATCGTATCTTGGGTGCAGGGCGACCGCTTGGTAACCTTCCCCGTTATAGAAACTGGCTTTCAGGGTATTGAGGTCGTCCGCCATCGCTTCAGCCGACAAACCTGTAAAAGACAGATCAGAAAGAATACGGAAGAAACGGGTGTAATCCACTGGGGTCAGCATCATCAGTATTTCCAGATGACGGAACAGCTCTGTATCAAACTGACTTAAGCCGAGTTTGGCCGCCCACATCGCTTCCATCTCCGCCTGCATGGCGTTATCAAAAGCACGCTCGATCTCATGCAGCTGGCGTAACGCCTCCGGCTCATCCGCCAGTAACGGCAGCAGCGCCTTGCAGAAACTGCCGAAGTTTTTACCTGCAGCCACCGGCTGATTCATAAAGGCGAAGTGCTGACCGCCCCCCGTCCACGGCTGATAATGCGGGTTAAAAGCATCGATAAAACCGAAGGGGCCGTAATCCAGCGTGAAGCCACCAGCGGCACAGTTATCACTGTTAAAGTTGCCCTGGCAGTAACCGACTCTGATCCAGTTCGCCACCAACTTAGTCAGCCGACCACGGAAGGCTTTGGCAAGGGGCAGAACACTTTCCGGTAGGCTCAGGTCCGTTTGGATTTCATCAGAGTATTCCCGCTGGATCAGATGGCGCACCAGCTGTTCCAGCTCGGCCAAAGCACCGGGTTGCTGCTTACGGGCACGACGGCCAAACAGCTCCAACTGACCGACACGAATAAACGACGGCGCAACACGGGTGGTGATCGCTACGGGTTCAGCCACCATTCGATCCGGATCCATGGAACGGGAACCTTCGGAATACCAGGGGCGTTTCACCGCATCGGTTCTGGACACATACAGGGTTAACGAACGGCTGGTGGGCACACCTAAAGCGTGCATGTGCTCCTGCGCCAGAAACTCCCGCACGCTGGAACGCAGCACCGCACGGCCATCACCGCCCCGGCAATAGGGCGTGCGGCCACCGCCTTTCAGCTGCATCTCCCAGCGCTGATTGCCCAGCACCGCTTCCACCACAGACACCGCGCGACCATCGCCATAACCGTTACCGGTTTGAAACGGGCACTGCTTGGTGTATTCCGTACCGTATATCGACAGGGCATAGCCCGTCGCCCAACCGGTTTTACGAAAGCCCTCAGGCTGGTTCGCCAGATCACCACTGAACAGTCGGGTAAAGCTGTCATCCTGCGCGAGGTCGTCGCTCAGCCCCAGCTCACGGAAGAAGGTCGGGCTATGGGCGATATACTCCGGCTGCCCGATAGGCGTTGGCGCAACCGGCACATAGTGCCCGCTGAATACCTGACGGGGGTTATGGTCAGCGCCATCGACCGTGGCATCCGGGTCAGGGGTCAGTGTGTCCATCAGGGAGTAATCGAGGCAGTTCGCCAGATCATCCTGAGAGTTGATGGTTGCGGTGGATTCTGTAGAGGTTTTCACGATAACGCCTGCACCTTTAATTTCTGGGGGGATTGGTTCGGTGTCTTTAATGTGGGGATTATAGGTAGTACGGCGGCAGGCAAACAACGGGACACAAGGTAGGGTTATTTTTAGGCTGGATTCAAGGCAAATAAAAAAGCAGCTGTAGAGCCAATTTTAATGGAGTCTTATTTACTTAAAAAAGCACGGTTATAATTCATTGCTGCCGGACAAAGAACTGAATTTTTTTCACCATTAGAGCCATTATCATCACCCACGTAGAGCAGATTACATTCGATTATAAAAATGGGGATGACAATTTAGTCTATCAATCATCTATAAATTTAGTTATTTCTTCAAGAATCAACTTATGAGTATGTTCTCGTTTCTGGCTTTTCGGTTCTATGCAGATATTTTCACCACCTTCCATTGATAGTATAGTTTTACCTATCGGAGTACACAGGCTAAAGGCTCCAAATAAATTTGACTCAGATAGTTTAATTTTTTTCAGATTTGGAATAGCTCGTAATGCATTATCAATAATCTAAATATTCATCCATTTCACTTTCACCATCCCTAATATCAATTACTTTTACGGGCAAATCTATTAATTTACTAAAATTTTCATCAAGTGTTTTTGTTAATTCAGGGGGCGGTTGCAGACTCTGAGCGCAACACGCTATTGCACTGATGTGACGGCATT
>NZ_CEYNZH010000085.1:0-8025 GCF_982874595.1 Oceanospirillum sp.
CGACGGTTACGTGGATCTGTAAGTAATGGGTGACACAGAACTATGAACACCCTCCGTTAACAAATTTAAAGCCCAAAAAAACCGGATCAGTTGATCCGGTTTTTTGCGTCTAGCAAGGCTTAAACAAACTTAAACCCGACTCTCACCATAAGTCAGTTCAGCCTGTTTGGATGCCTGTGGCGCTGGCACTTTACTACCATCCTGCGGTGTCACCGGGAATACGCAGTTGATCTGGCCGGTGCCGGAGCTACCAAAGTACGGGGTGAGGACTTCGGCGTTGCCGTCATACCCAGACCAGCCCAGTGCCCCCAGCAGCATGGCGGTGTCGTGCATCATGCCTTCGCCGTGGCCTTTGATGGCGTATTCCGGCAGCATGGTGCAGAACTTATCCCACTCGGCGTTTTCCCACATTTTCACTACTTCGTGATCCAGTGTTTCCAGCATAGGGCTCCACACTTTATCGGAGAAGTCCGGTGCCTGTCCGTTCTGAGCAAAGCGGTGTGACAGCGAGCCGGAGGCCAGAATCGCCACGGTGCCATCGTAGTGTTTTTCGATCGCTTCTCGCATCGCCCAACCCAGACGTGCGCTGTCGTTCAGGTAGTGAACGGTACACAGCGCCGATACTGAGATCACTTTAAAGTGGTTGTCCTGATTCATATAACGCATCGGCACCAGCGTACCGTATTCAGGAGCCAGCGTGGTGCTGTCGTGTGCCAGTGTCTCCACGCCCTGTTCGTTACACACCTTCGCCAGCAGGTTACCCAGCTCAGGGTTGCCGTTCAGGTCGTACTCCATGTTGCTGATAAAGTGCGGCAGCTCGCCACTGGTGTAGTTACCTTCCCAGTGCTCGGCGCAGTTGATGTGGTAGCCGGAATTCACCAGCCAGTGGGTATCAAATACCACGATGGTATCTACGCCCAGCTCTCGGCAGCGGCGGCCAATCTCAAGATGACCATCAATCGCAGCCTGACGGCAGCCTTTGCGCGGGCCATCCAGTTCGGACAGATACATGGACGGTACGTGTGTAATCTTGGCAGCTAGTGCAAGTTTTCCCATTGTTATTATCCTCTTGGGTTTTGCCGGGCATCGGTTGCAGTGAGATGCCGTTTAAAAATAATAAGCACTTTTAGATTAAAAAGTACTTCAGGGTTGTTCGTTTAACGTCTTGGATTGTTTGTTACTAACAAGGTCGCTTCAGATGTTGGCTTCCGCTTTGACCTTCTGACGCCGTCTGCGCCATGAATAGCTGTGGCAGCAGATCGCCAGCATGGGAGCGGCCAGTATGCAGCTCATCAGTACCACCAAACCCTGTTGCATCAGCCAGGGGGTGACCTGTGCCATCACGCTGCCGGTCAGCAGCTGAATAAAGCCCATCAGGCCGGATGCGGTTCCGGCGGAGCCCGTGGCGCAGGCAATCGCACCGGACTGGGCATTAGGCTGGCTGAAGCCCCGGCCAAAGGTCACCAGCGCCATGGGTAAAAACAGGGTGGTTAGGCTCAGCTTGCCTTCAAGGGCAAACAGCAACAGCAGGCCAGCGCCGAACAGCGACAGGCCATTACCCAGCATCACCATACGGTCGATATTCAGCCATTTGGCCATGCGGGTAGAGAGAAAGCTGCCCGCCATAAAGGCGAGGGAAACCGTCAGAAACCAGCTGCCGAACTGAGCGGAGTTGCCCCCCAGCTGATCCACGACAATATAGGGCGAGCTGCCGACAAACATATAAAAGGCGGTGGCGATAAAGGTGGTGGAGAGGGCGTAACCAAGATATTCCGATGAGGTGAGTACGCTACCGTACTGACCCAATACGCGACCTAAACGCAGGTTGTCGCTTTTCTGTTCGCAGGTTTCCGGCAGCCATTTAAAGGTGGCCGCCATAACGGTGCTGCCGATCACAATCGGCAGAACCAGTGTCGCATTCCAGCCGTACCAGAGGTTCAGAAAGCCCCCCAGTGTTGGCGCAATGGACTGGGCGATCGCAATCGCCATCACCATATAACCCATCTTTCCGGCAGCGCCCTGTCGGCCATAAAGATCGACAATCACGGTGCGTGCCAGCGACATAGCGGTACTGCCGCCTAACGCCTGAAGCACACGACCGGCGACCAGAAAGGTAATATCCTGAGCAACCGCCGCCAGCGCACTGCCTATCACATGCAGGGCAAGGCCCCAGAGCAGTACCGGGCGTCGGCCAAAAAAGTCGGCCAAAGGGCCGGAGATCAGCTGACCGACAGCCAGTGTCAAAAGATAACTGGTGAAGGTCAGCTGGATGGTGTTGATATCAACACCCAGAGAACGGGCAGCATCCGGCATCGCCGGCACGAACAGGTTCAGTGCCAGCGGGCTGGTCAGCGCCATGGCTGACAAGAGTGTCATCAGGGAGGATGACGGATGAATGGAGGCTGCTTTCATTAAGGCTCTCTGTTGGTCAGGGTTTTAACCCTAGGCTGTTAGCCCTTTAGGGGTTCAGAAGAACCGCTTACGGGTTTGGATTACGCAGTACCATCAGGCGGATCTCGGTCATGTCCTCGATGGCGTAGCGGATACCTTCACGGCCGATACCGGAATCTTTCACGCCGCCATAGGGCATGTGATCCACACGCCATGAGGGTACGTCACCGATCACAACGCCGCCCACTTCCAGCTCATCCCAGGCTTTCTGCGCTTTGTAGATATCCTTGGTGAAGATACCGGCCTGCAGGCCAAAGTCAGAGTTGTTCACTTCTTCCAGCGCAGCATCGTAGTCGCTGAACTTGGACAGAATCGCCACAGGGCCGAAGGCTTCCTGACAGCTGACATCCATATCCGGGGATACGTCTTCCAGCAGGGTCGCTTCCAGCATAGCGCCGTCACAGTTACCACCGGCCAGAACCTTAGCACCGCCAGCTTTTGCCGCTTCAACCCAGCCGTGCAGGCGTGCCGCTTCTTTCTCAGAGATCATAGGGCCGATAAAGGTGTTCTCATCCGCCGGATCACCGTGTACCAGCTCGCCAACCGCTTTGATCAGGCGCTCGCGGGCTTCATCGTACAGGCTTTCGTGCACCATGATGCGCTGAACCGAGATGCAGCTCTGACCCGACTGGTAGTAAGCACCAAATACGATACGGGCAACGGCATCTTCAAGGTCGGTGCCTTCATCAACGATACAGGCTGCGTTGCCGCCCAGTTCCAGCACTACAGGCTTCTTACCGGCTTTGGCTTTCAGGTTCCAGCCAACCTCCGGAGAACCGGTAAAGCTCAGCAGCTTCAGGCGGTCATCGGTAGTGAACAGATCTGCGCCATCGCGGTGACACGGCAGAATAGAGAAAGCACCTTTTGGCAGATCGGTTTCTGCCAGAACTTCACCGATGATCAGCGCGCCGATTGGCGTCAGGGAGGCAGGCTTCAGAATAAACGGGCAACCCGCTGCAATGGCAGGAGCAACCTTGTGTGCCGCCAGATTCAGCGGGAAGTTAAAGGGCGAGATAAAGGAGCAAGGGCCGATCGGCACGCGCTTCCACTGACCGCTGTAACCGTTAGCGCGGGGGCTGATATCCATCGGGATCACTTCACCGTAGATGCGGGTGGCTTCTTCGGCGGCGATTTTGAAGGTGTCGATCAAGCGGGTCACTTCGCCACGGGCATCTTTGATCGGCTTACCGGCTTCAACGCACAGCGCCTGAGCCAGCTCTTCAAAGCGTTCCTGAAAACGCTTAACGCAGTGTTCCAGAATCTGCTGACGCTTAAACGCTGGCATTTTGCGCATGGCATCGGTGGCTTCATTAGCCGCGGCGATAGCACGGTCAATGGCGTCAACATCCGCCATGGCAACGCGGGTGGCAATCTCACCGGTGTACTTGTTGGTGACTGCCAGATCCTGATTGGGTGCAACCGGCTCGTTGGCCAGATAGTAAGGGTAGCTTGCCTGTAGCATGTGTTGAGCTCCGTCGTCGTTTTGTTGTTCTGTCATTGAAGAACGGCGATTAAGGGTAGGCCGTTCAAATGCTGTCGTTAAAGCTTTCGGAAAAGATAGGGTGTATCGGTTCTTTCAGGAATTAAATGCCCAAAGCGGCAATGGCCGCTTCCGCACACTCAATATCCTGATGCACAGCGCCACCGGAGACTCCGACAGCACCTACGAGCAAACTCGAAGCGGTCAGGGAACCTGTGCTGTCGGAGTCATAACTTGTGTCGGATGAGGACGCTGCCGGAACATTCACCGGCAGACCGCCACCGAGCATGGTGAAACGATCCCGCTGACCAAGGGCTTGCTGAACCTTGGGCTGACTGGCGAGGCGTTCATCCCACTCATGGGTGGCGCGATTGAAACTGACGGCGGTGTAGGCCTTGTCTTCAGCGAGGCTTGCTGAAAGCAAAGGTGCGCCGTTCATACGAATACTGGCGAGGGGGATGCCCTGCGGGCCGACAACGGAGATGCAGATGTTGATACCCAGTTGTTCCGCTTTCTGTTTCGCGGCCTGGAGCATGGTAAGAGCAGAGTCGGTGCTCAGCTCGTGCAGTGTTTGAAGCGAAAAAGTCATGCTGTTTGATCTCGTTATCGTTGTTAGCGCTTTGTCGTTATCAGTACTTTGTTGCTATCGGTGCTTTATTATTGGCTTTATTCAGAGCTTTGGGGTTGTTCTGCTACCGGCCGGTAATGGTTACCTTAGCCCACTGGATAGCTTTTCTATGTTCTTTCTTCTTTCTTCGGTTGCTCAGATGGTTGCAGTAAATCGGAGCAGGTTGCCTTGTCGCTCAAGGCGTTTTGCCTGATCACCCTTCTTTGAGGATGTATTGGTTAAGGGCTTATACCTCAGGGCTTGGTTTCATACCTGAGGAGTGTTCGCTTACAGGTGGAACTGAACATTGGTCTGACCAGTGCCGGAGCTTTCAAAGTATGGCGTCAGCACTTCGGCTTTGCCGTCATACTTATCCCAACCCAGTGCGCCAAACAGCATAGCGGTGTCGTGCATACCACCTTCACCTGCACACTTCAGTGCGTAGTCCGGCAGCATTTTCAGGAAGGTGTCATATTCACCCTGCGCCCACAGATCCATCACCCGAAGATCCACCTGCTTGTTAAACTCTTTCGAGATGGTGAAGGTGCCGTTGTTGGCAGCGTAGAGTTCGTTTTCCCAGATTTTGTGGGACAGAGAACCGGATGCCAGCAGCATCACTTTGCTGTCGCTTTCACGGATCGCTTCAGCAATCGCTTCGCCCAGCTTGCGGGAATCGTTCAGGTTATGAACCGTGCACCATGCGGCGATGGACACCACTTTGAACTGGCCTTCCGGGTCCATAAAGTGCAGCGGAACCAGGGTGCCGTACTCCAGATCCAGCGTCTTAACCTGATGAGACAGGGTGTGAACGCCCTTTTCGGTCGCGCGTGCCGCAATCGCATCACCCAGATCCGGGTTGCCCGGATGCTTGTATTCCATATTCTGGATAAAGTGCGGGAACTCGTGACTGGTATAAACCCCTTCAAACAGCTCGTTGCTGTTAATGTGGAAACCGGCATTCACCAGCCAGTGGGTATCCAGAACGACAACGGTATCAACACCGGCGGCACGGGCTCGACGACCCAGTTCGCGGTGGCCTTCAATAGCGGGTTCGCGGCAACCTTCCAGAGCACCGGGCTGTTGGGAAAGCAGCATGGTCGGTACGTGAGTCACCTTAGCGGCAATAGTAATTTCACCCATCTTCTTCACCTTTTTTTGTTCTAAGTGGTTTTAGTGGCAGAGCCTGTGACCATCACCCGAAAGGACTGGTCGCTCTGACCGATCATTTTGCCGGCCCCTGAACCGTTAACATGTCAAGCTGTCACCGTGGCGCTTTCTCTGAGCGAAACGGATAAAGTTAATATGTTAAGTAAAAATATAGATAACATGTTAACTATTGTCAACGCAGGATGCGGGCTTTGGGGGCGTTTTCTATTGAGTCAGGTCAGGGTTTTGTCTGAGCTGGAATGCAGGCGGCGCGATTCCGGGCCGCCCAGAGGTGCGTTATACCCTGATGTGTGTTTTAACTGAGCGT
Source organism: Oceanospirillum sp. (assembly GCF_982874595.1). Taxonomy (NCBI): domain Bacteria; kingdom Pseudomonadati; phylum Pseudomonadota; class Gammaproteobacteria; order Oceanospirillales; family Oceanospirillaceae; genus Oceanospirillum; species Oceanospirillum sp. The sequence continues at coordinate 6,013 of NZ_CEYNZH010000085.1, forward strand.
CAGGGTTCGAGATCAATAATCTCAGTCAGCAGTTCATTCAGCTGCTGGATTTTTTCCTGAGAGAGCTGGCTGGTCAGGTGGGCGTAGCGGCCTTCCAGGCGGGGGCTGAGCTCTCTGAACAGCGCTTTGGCCTGATCGGTCAGGCTGATCAGAACCCGGCGCTGATCCTCGGTGGATTTGCGGCGCTTCAGGTGACCCTGACTTTCCAGCCGGTTGATAATACCGGTGAGGCTGGGGCTGAGAATACAGCACAGCTCGGCCAGCTGTTTGGATTCCAGTTCTTCATATTCATTCAGGGCGCGGATCACCCGCCACTGTTGTTCCGTCAGTCCTGCTTCCTGAAGAATCGGGCGAAAGAACGACATGGTCGTTTCGCGGGCTTTCAGTAATTTCAGCGGGATAGAGTCGTTAAACTTGCGCATCTGATCAAATTTCCGTTGCAGGCTTTTAGCCTGATCAGCCTCGTGCTCCTGAGTTTGGGCAGCTGTGGCTGTATCGTATTTTTTGGGCTCAGCGAACACCGTTGGCCTCCATGATAAAGAGGATTCCGGTCGCAAAGAGCAACATGATGATGGAGTAGGGCATATTGTCCCGAAGCATGGCTCGATTGGGAACCTTAAATTGATTATGAATGATGATATTTACGCCGCTGAACAGTGAACCGGACATCGCCAGTGATACGCCCATCATGTAGGCGATGGCCATCAGGTGAGGTGTCACCGTGTTGTGGGCCATCAGACCGGCAAAAATAGCCACCAGTGCAAACTGGTGAATGCCCAGACTTGAGATAACAAAGATCAGCAGCATGACACTGGCCGCAACCAGCGCATTGGTATCGCCAAAGGGCGAGTGAATCAGACCCGCTGCGATACAGGCCTTAACCCCTGCCGCCAGAAAACCCGCCGCCAGAAACAGAGAGATCTCCGGTCGGGTATTGGGCAGCTGCTCGCGGATATGCGTCTGTACTTTCTGAGTGGTTTCACCGGCACCTTTCAGCACCAGAAGCCAGATCAGTGGGATGGCCACGGCCACGGTGGAGATCACCACCAGCATCGGCAGATCCGGCAGTAGCTGATGAACCAGCAGTAAAGTGGCGATCAGCAGCACCGGCAACGCCAGGGACGATAAGGTGATGGGATAACCCTGATAGGTGGTCAGCTCATCATTGCTGCGCAAGCGAGCTTCGGCCAAGGTCAGCAGAAAACCAAAGGCAACAATGGTCAGCGCCCAGGGGTAAACCTTGCCCATCTCAACGCCGGGTACCAGTTCCAGAATCAGCGGAATCATACTGAGAAACGGTGACCAGAAGATCGCCAGAGAAAAGCCACGGGTCAGCAGCCGATAGGAGAGCGGATTCAGCTGAGCACCGTTGCTTTGGGTCTTGCGAACCTGATCGCCAAACAGAAAAAGAGAGGAGAAGTTGGCGACAGATGAGAAAAGGTGCATGCCGCCGAAGGTGGCCGCAAAGCTCTTAAAACCGGTGTTCTTACCACCGGCATGCACCTTAGTCGCCAGCCGGATAAAGCTGACAGCGGTGAGCAGCATCGCCAGTTTAATGTGCTCATCCAAGAGAGACATCAGGTTCAGCTGGCCGGTTTCCCACCACGCCCAGATGCCAAACCCGGCTCCTGCCGCCATCAGCGCGGTTACCGGTGTGCGCTGCTTGCGGGTCATGCGGGTAAATTCAATGGCGATAAAAGACCACACCAGAACCGTTGCCGCATCACGGGTATCCGCTAGCTGCAGGGTATCCACCAGCGTCAGCGCCCAGGTCAGCACCAGCAGAATACCGGTCGGTAGCGGTTTGTTGAGGGTGGGGGTTGCCGTGGTCAAATTAAAATCTCATTAACATATTAAGTATCTGGTAAGTCTAACCGATTTTTTGCGGAATGTAAGGGGACAATCCAGGCAAATGGCTTATCGATGGAAGTTCGGAATAGGCTATATCTGAGGGGGGGGGGGGGGGGGGACCGGCTAATAGGGCTCCAGATTAACGCGCCAGCTGAAGATCAC
>NZ_CEYNZH010000086.1:0-7772 GCF_982874595.1 Oceanospirillum sp.
GACGGTTACGTGGATCTGTAAGTAATGGGTGACACAGAACTATGAACACCCTCATCCCCTTACGTAAAACAGTAACACTCTCAGCAGAAAACACTGCCCCGAGGACCAAGAAACATCTTGATCTATTTTTTTTGCGTTTTTGGACTATATTTGTTCATCAGGATCGCTCGCCATAAAAGGAGACCAAAATGAAGAAAATCACACTCATTTTATTTCTATTTTCTAATCTTGCTGTTGCGGCACCAAACTCTTCAGCTCTGGATGAAACAATACTGAACAACATTTCTCTTGATGCTGTGAATTGCTGTACTACTCAGGAATCTTTTATAAGCTATATCAAATATTCGATTGACCGCCCCTGGTACCTGACCCCAGAGTTAGCTGGTGCAAAATACGGTAAAGACAGCTCATACAGTAAATGGATAGTAAAAAAATTCTTTCAGAAAGATTTCTTCACAAAGCTCGACTCTAACGAAGAGATTTCAGATGAACAAAAGAAAAATCAAAGAACACTTCTGATTGCTATTGCGCAAAAAGCAGGTAGTGAACTTTACGGTCAATATCAATCCCCTGAAAACCTGATAGCCTTTATCAAATCCAACCCCGAACGCTCCGACTATCTATCAAGACTAAATTTCTATTTAAAAATAAACGATAAAGACAAAGATGAGATTTATAGAAGTATTTTTAAAATAAGCGAACAAAAAAAACTTCACGGATATGGAGCTGAAAACGATGGATAAAATAATAAAAACCATCATCATTACCGCCATGGCTATTACAACTATCGCATGTTCTGAACTTGAAGATGAGCTGGCAAGAATTGATGAAATAAGCGATGACACAACCATGTGTTATCAGACCAGCGGCCAGCGACTCAGCCTGTCGTGCTACACTGACGATATACATTCCTGTAAAGAGGACGGGAAAAGCTCTCTTGGTAAATACGATGATAACGCAACCTGTTACGACGACATGAGAAATGTACTTGATAACTACCGAAAATCAGGAAAGATTGCAGCGGGCCCTTTATCCAATAATTACGCAGGAGGAGGGGGTAATAATGGCGGATCTGGAGGTGGCTCAATTGAACACTGCTACGGAAGTTCTTACCAGCCCTGGGATGATCCTCAAGTAGATACTCAGTGTCAAACAGCATGCGTCTATGAAGCATCAGGAACCACTCAGGGGGTCAGTGCAAGCTGTGATATTATATCCTCACTAGGGTTAAAAAAATCTGCATGCCCTGCTTGCTAAAAAGAGAAACGAAGTTAGGTAACAACTTCTTTAAATAGACCGCTGCCCTTACACTACGCCCGATGAATATCATTGGGCGTAGTGCACTCTGGTGAACGATATTATCGACACTCATACTGAACAAATTACTTAGCCCCCCTTTCTCTTTACACATAATTTTCTCAGTTTCTATCCTACTATTTTTTTCTGATCTCCATCAAAAGCATTCCGCAATACACTGACAAACATACTCTTCAGGACTGCTTGCACCTGTTACCCCCAACAAAATCTTTGTCAAATTTCCCTTTACGTTAACGTCAACTTGCATTAAATTTACCCCATCAACTATCAGAGGTGTGCTTTCATCATCCACAGAAATCACACTATCGGAAAACAACTTCAAACCGAACAATAAAAATCAGCAAGAAGAGGCAACGCCATGAAATCCATCTACAAAGAGTTTAACTTCGGCCTGGGCGATACTTACGACATGCTTCGCGAGCAGGTCAATCGTTTTGCGACAGAAGAGATTGCTCCGCGTGCAGAACAGATCGATATCGACAATGAGTTCCCGGCTGATCTGTGGCGCAAATTTGGTGACATGGGCCTGTTGGGTATTACGGTTCCTGAAGAGTTTGGCGGTTCTGAAATGGGTTATCTGGCCCACGTTATCGCCATGGAAGAGATCTCCCGTGCCTCGGCTTCTGTGGGTCTGTCCTACGGCGCACACTCTAACCTGTGTGTGAACCAGATCAAACTGAACGGTAATCAGGCACAGAAAGAGAAATACCTGCCGAAACTGGTTTCCGGTGAGCATATTGGTGCACTGGCAATGTCTGAGCCGGGGGCCGGTTCTGACGTTGTGGGCATGAAACTGCGCGCTGACAAGAAAGGCGACCGTTACATCCTGAACGGCAACAAAATGTGGATCACCAACGGTCCTGATGCCAACACCTATGTGATCTACGCCAAAACTGACACCTCTGCCGGCTCTAAAGGTATTACCGCCTTTATCGTTGAGCGTGATTTCCCGGGTTTCAGCCGTCACCAGAAGCTGGACAAGCTGGGCATGCGCGGTTCCAACACCTGTGAGCTGGTATTTGAAGACTGTGAAGTACCGGAAGAAAACGTACTGGGTGAAGTGGGTAAGGGTGTTCGCGTTCTGATGAGCGGACTGGACTACGAGCGTACCGTTCTGACCGGCGGCCCTACCGGCATCATGCAGGCGGCGATGGATATCGTTGTACCTTACCTGCACGACCGTCAGCAGTTTGGTCAGTCGATCGGTGAATTCCAGCTGGTTCAGGGTAAAGTGGCGGATATGTACACCACCATGAACGCCTGTAAATCTTACCTCTACGCGGTAGCCCGCGCCTGTGATCGTGGCGAAACCAGCCGTAAAGATGCAGCCGGTGTGATTCTGTACTGTGCAGAAAAAGCGACCCAGGTAGCCCTGGACTCTATTCAGCTGCTGGGCGGCAACGGTTATATCAACGAGTTCCCTACCGGTCGTCTGCTGCGTGACGCCAAGCTGTACGAGATCGGCGCGGGTACCTCTGAAGTACGCCGTATGCTGATCGGTCGTGAGATCTTCTCCGAGTCTAAATAAGGACTCCGGCGGCCACATTAGGCTGGCCGCCATCTTCGGTGGATCGCTCAGGCAGCAGACAAACATCAAATGCCTGACGATTCACCGCTAATCTGAATACCCAACCCCTATTTTCGTCCTTGCCGACAGACATTTCGCGGGACAGATGCGAGCACAGCAAGAACGAACTCAGGTCTGGTAAGGCAGGCTGACATGATTGTTCTATACAGTCCCCCCCTGCACGACGACAGTCGGTCTGCCTTACCAACTTATTTTATCGGGAGCTAGCAATGGCGGTGATCAAAAGCAAAATCAACACCCGCTCTGAAGCGTTCCAGACCAACATGGGCAACATGAAGCGTCTGGTACAGGATCTGCGCGAGCAACTGGCAGAGATCAAAAAAGGCGGCGGTGAAGCAGCCCAGAAGAAACATCTGGATCGTGGCAAGCTGCTGCCCCGTGACCGTATCAATGGCTTGCTGGATGAAGGCGCTCCTTTTATGGAGCTGTCGCAGCTGGCCGGTCTGAATGTTTATAAAGACTACGTGCCATCCGCAGGCATCATCACAGGTATTGGCCGTGTCAGTGGTCAGGAATGCATGATCATCGCGAACGATGCGACCACCAAAGGCGGCACCTACTACCCGCTGACGGTTAAAAAGCACCTGCGCGCGCAGGAGATCGCTGAGAAAAACCACCTGCCGTGTATCTATCTGGTGGACTCCGGTGGTGCTAACCTGCCGAATCAGGATGAAGTGTTCCCGGATCGCGATCACTTTGGCCGCATCTTCTACAATCAGGCGAATATGTCCGCCAAAGGTATTCCGCAGATCGCTGTGGTGATGGGTTCCTGTACTGCCGGTGGTGCTTATGTACCGGCGATGGCGGATGAGTCCATTATTGTGCGCCAGCAGGGCACGATCTTCCTGGCAGGCCCGCCTCTCGTTAAAGCCGCGACCGGTGAAGTGATCTCCGCTGAAGATCTGGGCGGTGCTGATGTGCACTGTAAAACCTCCGGTGTGGCCGACCATTACGCGATGAACGATCAGCACGCGCTGCAGATCGCCCGTCAGTGTATCTCCCGTCTGAACCCATCTAAGAAAGCGGAACTGGATATCCAGCCTTCCCGTCCGCCGCTGTACGACCCGGAAGAGATCTACGGCATCGTCTCGGAAGATCTGCGTAAGCCTTACGATGTGCGTGAAGTGATCGCCCGTTTGGTGGATGGCTCTGAATTTGATGAGTTCAAACAGCTTTACGGCACAACGCTGGTCACCGGCTTTGCCCGCATCCACGGTTATCCGGTGGGTATCGTGGCGAATAACGGCGTGCTCTTCTCTGAAGCGGCCCTGAAAGGTGCTCACTTTATTGAGCTTTGTGCGCAGCGCAATATTCCTCTGGTCTTCCTGCAGAACATCACCGGCTTCATGGTGGGTGGTAAGTACGAATCCGAAGGTATCGCGAAAAACGGTGCCAAAATGGTAACGGCAGTAGCCTGTGCCAAAGTGCCTAAATTCACCATGCTGATCGGTGGTAGCTTCGGTGCCGGTAACTACGGCATGTGTGGCCGTGCTTATGATCCGAATCTGATGTGGATGTGGCCAAATTCCCGCATCTCGGTCATGGGTGGCGAACAGGCTGCCGGTGTACTGGCTCAGGTGAAGCGCGACAATATGGAGCGCAAAGGCGAAGCATGGGCAGCAGATGATGAAGCGGCGTTCAAAAAGCCGATTGTGGATCAGTACGAACATCAGGGTCACCCCTACTACGCCAGCGCCCGCCTGTGGGATGACGGCGTGATCGATCCGGCACAAACCCGCGATGTTCTGGGTCTTGCCATCTCTGCTGCTCTGAATGCACCAACCCGCGAGACACGCTTTGGCGTGTTCCGCATGTAATCGGAGAATCTGACATGAATACTGAAAATCAGGTTCCTGATCAAAAACAGGTTCTGTGCGAAATCTCCGATCAGGGTGTGGCTTCTGTCATTCTGAACCGCCCTGAAGTGCACAACGCTTTCGACGATAAGCTGATCGCTGACATTCTGACCGTGCTGGATGACCTGAATGCTAACGATGCCGTGCGCGTGGTTGTGCTTCGCTCTAACGGCAAGTCCTTCTCTGCCGGTGCGGATCTGGGCTGGATGAAGCGCATGGCGCAATACAGCTTTGAAGATAACTTCAAAGATGCCGGTGAACTGGCGCGTCTGATGCACACCCTGAACAATCTGAACAAACCCACCATCGCTTTGGTACAGGGCGCGGCCTATGGCGGCGCTGTAGGCTTAGCGGCCTGTTGCGATATCTGTATCGCCACCGAAAAAGCCCGCTTCTGTCTGAGTGAAGTCAAAATCGGTCTCTCCCCTGCGGTTATCAGCCCCTTTGTGGTGGCGGCCATGGGTGAACGTGCCGCCCGTCGTTATTTCCTGACCGCTGAAGTCTTCAACGGTGAACAGGCCGTTGAGATGGGTCTGGCTCATCGGTATGTGGCTCAGGATGAGATGGAAAGCGCGCTTGAGGATATGACACAGAAACTGCTGGCTAACAGCCCGCAGAGTGTCCGCCGTACCAAGGAGCTGATCGCACGGGTCGCTAAAGGCCCGATCGATCAGGAGATGATCGAATACACCCAACGCCTGATCGCTGAAATCCGCGTCTCTGAGGAAGGTCAGGAAGGTCTGAGTGCGTTCTTTGAGAAACGTGCTCCGGGTTGGCAGCAGTCCTGATACCAGACTGCCCCAACGGGAAAAATGTGGGAGATAACCGATGTTTAATAAAATTCTGATTGCAAACCGTGGCGAGATCGCCTGCCGCGTGATCCGTACCGCACATAAAATGGGCATCCGCTGTGTCGCTGTCTACTCCGAAGCCGATGCCAACGCCATGCATGTCGCCATGGCCGATGAAGCCGTTTGCGTAGGCCCGGCAGCCAGTAAAGACAGCTACCTGAAAATGGACACTATCCTGCAGGTCGCGAAAGATACCGGCGCTCAGGCGATTCACCCCGGTTACGGCTTCCTGTCTGAAAACGCGCCTTTTGTACAGAAGTGTCAGGATGCCGGTGTGGTCTTTATCGGCCCACCTGCTGATGCGATCAAGGCGATGGGTTCCAAGAGTGCTGCGAAACGCATTATGGAAGAAGCCAAGGTACCACTGGTTCCCGGCTACCATGGTGAAGACCAGGACCCTGCCCTGCTGAAAAAACACTCTGATGAGATGGGTTATCCGGTACTGCTGAAAGCGACCGCTGGTGGCGGTGGTAAAGGCATGCGCGTGGTCTGGTCAGAAGACGAGTTCACCGGTGCTTTAGATGCCGCCAAGCGTGAAGCGATGAACGGCTTTGCTGATGACACCATGCTGGTTGAGAAGTATCTGACCAAGCCGCGCCATGTTGAGATTCAGGTGTTCTGCGATCAGCACGGTAACAGTGTTTATCTGGCAGAGCGTGATTGCTCGGTTCAGCGTCGTCACCAGAAAGTGGTTGAGGAAGCTCCGGCTCCGGGTATGTCTGATGAGCTGCGTAAAGCCATGGGTGAAGCGGCAGTACGGGCGGCAGAAGCGATCGGCTATGTTGGCGCAGGTACCGTGGAATTCCTGCTGGATGAAGACGGTTCCTTCTACTTTATGGAGATGAACACCCGTCTGCAGGTTGAGCACCCGGTAACCGAGCTGATTACCGGTCAGGATCTGGTGGAATGGCAGCTGGCAGTCGCCTCTGGTCAGACTCTGCCGATTACTCAGGACGAAGTTCAGATCAACGGCCACGCGGTTGAAGTGCGTATCTACGCAGAAGACCCGGATAACGATTTCCTGCCTGCGACCGGTAAGCTGGAATACCTGCGCACGCCGGAAGAGAACCGTTACGTGCGCGTCGATACCGGCGTGCGTGAAGGCGATGAGGTCAGCATCTACTACGATCCTATGATCGCCAAACTGATCGTTTGGGATGAGAACCGTGACCGTGCCATGCAGCGCATGAGTCAGGCACTGACGGAATACCGTATCGCCGGTATGAAAACCAACACTCACTTCCTGAAACGCCTGATCGATAACAAAGCGTTCCGTGATGCTGAGCTGGATACCGGCTTTATTGAAAAACATGAAGCGGATCTGTTTGAAGCTCATGGTGGAAGCCAGAGCGCTAATCCATTGGCGATGGCCACCCTGTACACCCTGCTGAAGCAAAAACAGCAGCGTAAAGCAGAAGCGATTCACAGCCATGATGAAACCTCACCCTGGCACCAGTTCTCCGGCTGGCGTCTGAACGAAGAACCCACCCATGTGGTGCGCTTTACTCAGACCCTGGCTCAGAAAGAGGGCGACGATGAAAAAGTCGAACACGAGATCACGGTCAACTGGTTGGATCGCGGTTACCGTCTGACTCTGGACGGCCATATCATGATCGCTGACGGCACACTGAATGATGATCGCCTACAGGCCAGCCTGAACGGCCACAGTCGTAACGCCTTTGTCGCCGAGCTGAACGGTCACGTCACGGTATTTACCGATCAGGGTGCTTTTGAATACCAGTGGCAACGTCCGAATCTGGACAGCCATGACTTTGAAGATGACAGCCCAAGCCTGACCGCTCCGATGAACGGCAGTATTGTTGCGGTTCTGGTTGAACCGGGTCAACAGGTCACTAAAGGTACCGCCATGGTGATTATGGAAGCGATGAAGATGGAACACACCATCACCGCATCCGTTGATGGCACCGTTACCGAGATCTTCTTCCAACCGGGTGATCTGGTGGAAGGCGGTGCGGATCTGGTGGCCTTTGAGGCTGAGGAGGCCTGATATGACAACTCATTTACATACGGATGCGCAGCTCCCCGCCTCAGTTCGCATTGTTGAAGTCGGCCCCCGCGATGGCCTGCAGAATGAACCCGGCGTCATCAGCACGGATATCAAACTGCAGCTGATCGACAAACTGGCCGATGCCGGTGTGC
>NZ_CEYNZH010000087.1:0-7340 GCF_982874595.1 Oceanospirillum sp.
AGACTTGCTCCGTGACAACGAGGGCGAATTATACGCACAAAACGGGGCAGTACAACCCTTAATTACAAATAAATGGCATTTTTTGTAAATTAACTACAAGTACCTGCCTGTAGGCCACGGATGACGGGGCACTGCGTATTCAAGATTTATATATCACTATTTTCACAAATAAAAATCCCGCCCCCTTTGTTTCAAAGAGGCGGGATTTTATGACAGCCTGAGACATCAAGCGTCTTAGAAGGTATCGCCCGGAATGCGAACAAAACCTTCCATGATAACGCGGGCGCTACGGCTCATGACCGCTTTCTTGGCACGCCAGTCACCATTATCCAACTTTTCCGCTGCAGCACCAACACGCAGGGTACCCGATGGATGACCGAAGGTTACCGCTTCGCGCTCGCCACCGCCGGCAGCGAGGTTAACCACCGTACCCGGCACTGCTGCTGCCGTTGCGATCGCAACAGAAGCCGTACCCATCATCGCATGGTGTAACTTACCCATAGAAAGCGCACGTACACAGACATCAACATCCGATGCGGCAATCTCTTTACCACTTGAAGCCGTGTAGTCTGTAGCCGGGGTTACAAACGCTACTTTTGGTGTGTGCTGACGAGCAGCAGCTTCTGAGACATCTTTGATCAGCCCCATTTTGACTGCACCATGGGCACGGATCGTTTCGAAGCGCGCTAAAGCTTCAGGATTACCATTAATATCTTTTTGCAGCTCAGTGCCTTTGTAACCGATCTCTTCTGCATTCAGGAAGATCGTAGGAATACCCGCACTGATCATGGTTGCTTTGAAGGTACCGATGCCCGGCACTTCCAGATCGTCCACTAGATTGCCAGTCGGGAACATGGAGCCTTCACCATCAGCGGGATCCATAAACTCAACGACCACTTCGGCTGCCGGGAAAGTCACACCATCCAGCTCGAAGTCACCAGTCTCCTGTACTTCACCATTGGTGATTGGCACATGAGCGATGATGGTCTTCTGAATGTTCTTCTGCCAGATACGAACAGTACAGGTACCATTTTCCGGAATACGATCCGCATCCACCAAGCCGCCAGCAATAGCAAAGGCACCAACAGCTGCGGTCAGGTTACCGCAGTTACCGGACCAGTCGACAAAGGCTTTGTCGATAGCAACCTGACCAAACAGGTAATCCACATCGTGATCCGGCTGAGTGCTTTTATCCAGAATAACAGTTTTGGACGTACTGGACGTTGCACCGCCCATGCCATCGATCTGCTGGCCGTATGGATCAGGACTACCGATCACACGCTGCAGAATTTTATCCCGAGCTTCACCCGGCTCCTGAGCTGCAGCAGGCAGATCCTGACGTCGGAAGAACACACCTTTACTGGTGCCACCACGAATATAAGTCGCCGGAATTTTAATTTGAGGAACACTGCCCATCTTTTGCCCCGCTTCTTTTGACGGGTTAATCACCCGAATACTGTGAAGCAGCAGTGAAAATCTGCTGCACCATGAAATACTGTTTTTACTGACAAACGATAAACGCCCACCGAAGTGGGCGCTTAACGGATCAGTCTATTAAGCGACTTCTGATTCCAGGAAGTCCTTAGCGAACTTCTGCAATACACCACCAGCGTTATAGACGGTCACTTCTGCTTCAGTATCCAAGCGACAGATCACAGGCACATTAACCTGCTCGCCATTCTGGCGCTTGATCTCAAGTGTCAGCTCACTACGCGGTGCCAACCCACCTTTAATGGAATAGGTTTCGGTACCATCCAGACCCAGAGTCAGGCGGGTTGTGCCTTCCTGGAACTGTACCGGCAAGACGCCCATACCGATCAGGTTAGTACGGTGAATACGCTCAAAGCCTTCAGCAACGATCACTTCAACACCGGCCAGACGAACGCCTTTTGCCGCCCAGTCACGTGAAGAACCCTGACCGTAATCCGCACCAGCAACCACAATCAGGTTCTGCTTACGGTTCATGTAGGTTTCGATCGCTTCCCACATACGCATCTGCTGACCTTCCGGCTCAACACGGGCCAGAGAACCCTGAATCACTTCACCGCTTTCATCACGGCACATTTCGTTCATCAGTTTCGGGTTAGCAAGCGTTGCACGCTGTGCCGTCAGGTGATCACCACGGTGGGTTGCGTAAGAGTTAAAGTCCTCTTCCGGCAGCCCCATTTTATCAAGGTATTCACCAGCAGCACTGTCCAGCAGGATCGCATTAGATGGTGACAGGTGATCCGTTGTGATGTTGTCCGGAAGAATCGCCAGAGGACGCATATCAGTCAGTGTACGCTCACCTGCCAGTGCACCTTCCCAATAAGGAGGACGACGGATATAAGTAGACATTTCACGCCAATCATACAGCGGACTTTCCGCCTGCTCTTTGTCACCCAGATCAAACATTGGGATATAGATCTGTTTGAACTGCTCAGGCTTAACTGCTGAAGCTACGATTGCATCAATCTCTTCATCCGATGGCCACAGATCTTTCAGCGTGATCTCTTTGCCATCGACAACGGCCAGTACATCTTTTTCGATATCGAAACGGATGGTACCGGCAATAGCGTAAGCAACAACCAACGGAGGCGATGCCAGGAACGCTTGCTTAGCGTATGGGTGAATACGACCATCAAAGTTGCGGTTACCGGACAGTACGGCAGTTGCGTACAGGTCACGGTCGATAATTTCCTGCTGAATCTTAGGATCCAGTGCACCGGACATGCCGTTACAGGTTGTACAGGCGTAAGCTACGATACCAAAGCCCAGTTTTTCCAGTTCAGGCAACAGACCGGATTCTTCCAAATACAGCTTGGCAACTTTTGAACCTGGTGCAAAAGAAGATTTCACCCAAGGCTTACGTACCAGGCCCAGCTCATTCGCTTTCTTCGCTACAAGGCCAGCAGCAACAACGTTACGTGGGTTAGACGTGTTGGTACAGGAGGTAATCGCCGCAATAATAACGGCTCCATCCGGCATCAACCCTTTTTCTTCTTCCGCTTTAGCCGCTTCATAGTTCGTGGCGATACCACGTTCGGCCAGATCTGAAGTTGGCAGACGACGATGCGGGTTAGACGGACCAGCCATATTCCGCACAACAGTGGACAGATCAAACTCCAGTACACGCTCCTACTCAGCTGTTTTAAGATCTGTCGCCCATAGACCAGTCTCTTTCGCATACTGCTCAACCAATGCAACTTGCTCAGGTTCGCGGCCAGTCAGCTTCAGATAATCAATGGTCTGCTCGTCGATGTAAAACATCGCAGCAGTCGCACCAAACTCTGGTGTCATATTAGAGATGGTAGCCCGGTCACCAACGGTCAGACTGTCAGCACCTTCACCAAAGAACTCCAGATAAGCACCGACTACACGCTCCTGACGCAGGAATTCAGTCAGAGCCAGCACGATATCAGTAGCCGTAATGCCCGGCTGACGCTTACCAGTCAGTTTAACGCCCACGATATCAGGAAGACGCATCATGGAAGGATGCCCCAGCATCACGGTCTCTGCTTCCAGACCACCAACACCGACAGAGATCACACCCAGCGCATCAACGTGGGGGGTATGGGAGTCAGTACCCACACAAGTATCCGGGAAAGCCACACCTTCACGAGACTGAACCACCGGAGACATCTTCTCTAGGTTAATCTGGTGCATGATGCCGTTACCGGCAGGAATTACATCAACATTTTCGAAAGCGGTTTTGGTCCACTCGATAAAGTGGAAACGGTCTTCGTTACGGCGATCTTCAATTGCCCGGTTTTTCTCGAATGCATCCGGATCAAAACCTGGTGCTTCTACTGCCAGAGAGTGGTCAACGATCAGCTGAGTCGGTACAACCGGGTTCACTTTAGCCGGATCACCACCTTTTTCAGCGATCGCATCACGCAGACCGGCCAGATCCACCAACGCAGTCTGACCCAGAATGTCATGACAAACCACACGGGCAGGATACCAGGGAAAGTCCAGATCACGCTTACGCTCGATCAGCTGTTTCAGAGAATCAGTCAGAGCTTCAGGCTCACAGCGACGTACCAGCTGCTCCGCCAGAATACGTGACGTGTAAGGCAGTGCTGCGTAAGCACCCGGCTTAATCGCATCAACCGCTTCACGGGTATCAAAATAATCCAGCGAAGTGCCGGTAAGGGATTTACGGTATTGAGTATTCATGTCAGGAATCCACTCGAAATAAGGTCGTAGAGGGACTTACAAAGGAGGAGACAAGGCGTCACCAGCCTTCTCAATCTGAACTGTGGCTATCGGGCGAACCCGATAGCCGGAACAAAAAAGGCAGGGGCAAGGGCATAAGAGGCAAGTATCGTCCAGCCCCGCCAAATTCTGATTCACAACCGATTAAGCACGGTCTTTAATATCTACCCATTCGGCAGATTCAGGACCGGTGTAATCCGCACTTGGACGGATAATACGGTTGTTAGCGCGCTGCTCCATAACGTGGGCGGTCCAACCGGACGCACGGGAGCATACAAAAATCGGGGTAAACAGCTTGGTCGGAATCCCCATAAAGTGGTATGCCGATGCATGGAAGAAGTCAGCGTTACAGAAGAGTTTCTTCTCACGCCACATAACCGCTTCAACACGCTCAGAAACCGCATAAAGATGTGTGTCGCCAACCTGTTCAGACAGCTTCTTGGACCACTCTTTGATGATCGCATTACGTGGGTCAGACTCACGGTAGATCGCATGACCAAAGCCCATGATCTTATCTTTACGCGCCAGCATGCCCATGATCGCTTCTTCAGCCTCATCCGCAGACTTCCACTGCTCGATCATGTCCATCGCCGCTTCGTTAGCACCACCATGCAACGGACCACGCAGAGAACCAATCGCACCAGTAACACAGCTGTGAATATCAGACAATGTAGAAGCACAAACACGAGCGGTAAAGGTGGATGCGTTGAATTCATGCTCGGCATACAGGATAAGAGAAGCATGCATCACTTTAACGTGCAGAGGATCAGGCTTCTTATCGTGCAAAGTCCACAGGAACTGTTCAGCAATAGAATCAGCGTCTGTTTCAACATTGATACGCTTGCCGTTGTGGCTGAAGTTGTACCAGTAGTTGATCATGCCAGGGAATACCGCCAGCATGCGCTCAATGTGGTCAGTCTGCTCTGAGAAATCCTCTTCTGTTTCCAGGTTACCCAGCATAGAGATACCGGTACGCATCACATCCATCGGATGAGCATCAGCCGGAATCTGTTCCAGAACTACTTTCAACGCTTCAGGCAGGCCACGCAGAGTCTTCAGCTTAGCCATGTAAGCATCCAACTCAGCCTGATTTGGCAGCTTGCCGTATGCCAACAGATAAGACACCTCTTCAAACAGCGCTTTGTCTGCCAGTTCTTTAATGTCATAACCGCGATAGGTCAGACCTGCACCGGATTTACCCACAGTACACAGGGCTGTTTCACCTGCCGACTGACCACGCAGGCCCGCACCAGCTAATTTCTTGTCTACCATTCTATGCTCCTTTGCAATCGCTCAGAGAGTCCGATTTTTTATTGTAAGTCGTTGGAATTCATTACCGGTAAAGGCCGCCCTAAGGCAGCCGATACACAAAGAAGTCTGATTACTTGTTTTTGCCTTCGGCAAACAGTGCATCCAGCTTCTCTTCAAAATCGTGATAGTTAAGGAAATCATACAGCTCCATACGGGTCTGCATGCTATCTACCACAGCTTTCTGATCACCATCACGCAGTAAGGCTTCATATACATTCAGCGCGGCTTTGTTCGCTGCACGGAAAGCTGACAGAGGATACAGCACCATTGAGGCACCGTTTTCAGCCAGTTCTTTAGTATTAAACAGCGGTGTCGCACCAAATTCAGTGATGTTCGCCAGCAGGTGAGCACCATTAATACCGTCAGAGAAAGCTTTATAGTCTTCCAGGGTGTGAACCGCTTCAGCGAAGATACCGTCAGCACCCGCTTCCAGACATGCCTGCGCACGTTCAACAGCCGCATTAAGGCCTTCCATCTGGAACGCATCAGTACGTGCCATAACGAAGAAGTCATCGTCCGTTTTTGCATCGACTGCTGCTTTAACACGATCAACCATCTCTTCCAGAGAAACGATCTCTTTATTCGGACGGTGACCACAACGCTTCTGAGCTACCTGATCTTCAAGATGAACAGCAGCGGCACCTGCTTTGATCATCTCTTTAACGGTACGGGAGATATTGAAGGCACCACCCCAACCGGTATCGATATCAACCAACAGAGGCGTGTCAACTGCGCTGGTGATGCGATTAACATCAGCCAGAACATCATTCATAGACGTCATACCCAGATCAGGCAGACCATAAGAGTGGTTTGCAACACCACCACCAGAAAGGTAGATCGCTTTATGTCCAACACGCTCTGCCATCATGGCATGGTAGGCGTTAGTGGTACCTACAATCTGAAGTGGATTCGCTTCAGCCAGCGCTTTACGGAAACGGGCACCCGCAGTCAACTTAGTCATGGCTTATTCCTTCTTAGGGTTGTTCTGCCTGAGATTCACGCAGACGTTGTTCTACATTTTTACGCGACGCACTGATATGGCGTCGCATTAACATTTCAGCCAACTCTTCATCACGTTGTTCGATTGCATCCACGATTCTGTGGTGCTCTTCAAAAGCACGCTTAGGTCGTGAGCTTGAAGCGCTGAACTGATAGCGGTACATCCGAACCAGATGATAAAGCTCACCACACAGGAGTTCGGTCAGCTTCTCATTTTTACTTCCCAGCACAATTCGGAAATGGAAGTCCAGATCACCTTCTTTCTGGTAATACGCCACACCTTCCTGTAGTTCTGAGGTTTCTTCGTGGCGCGCCAGCAGTGCTCTTAAGCTTTCAATCTCTTCTGGAGTCATGTTGCGGGCAGCCAGGCGACACGCCATACCTTCCATCGCTTCACGCACATCATAGATATCCAGCAATTCTTCAAAGGAGAGGGAAACAACCCTCGCTCCTACATGGGGAATACGCTTAATCAAGCGCCTCCCTTCCAGCCGACGGATCGCTTCGCGCAGCGGTCCACGGCTTATGCCGTACTCTTTAGCCAAGCCCGGCTCTGTAATCTTGCTACCCGGCGGAATATCACCTTTAACAATCGCGGTTTGAATCTGCTCAAACACCCGATCCGCCAAGGTGCGGGTTTCAGCCTCTTCATAGGCATATTGAACGTCTGACATGGTCAAGTGTTCTTCTGTAATTTAATTGTCGACAATTTAACGTTGAGAGGAATGTAGACAATTGACTGATATGCGTCAACATCAACAAAAGTCGCATTTGTCTACAATCTGAAAACAACAATCCATTGATATCAGTTTTTTTGCTTTATAATCAGAAGG
>NZ_CEYNZH010000088.1:0-7207 GCF_982874595.1 Oceanospirillum sp.
GTCGTCATAAGAAAGTTCTTAAGCAAGCTAAAGGTTACTACGGTGCTCGTAGCCGTGTATTCCGCGTAGCTAAGCAAGCGGTTATCAAAGCAGGTCAGTATGCTTACCGTGACCGTCGTCAGCGTAAGCGTCAGTTCCGCGCTCTGTGGATCGCACGTATCAACGCTGGTGCACGTATCAACGGCATGTCTTACAGCCGTTTCATCGCTGGCCTGAAAAAAGCCAATGTTGAAATCGACCGTAAAGTGCTGGCTGATCTGGCTGTTCACGAGAAAGCGGTTTTTGCTGCCATCGTTGAGAAAGCGAAAGCAGCGCTAGCTTAAGATCGTTTCCCGACTGTGCCAAGGCGGAGTCGGGGTAATGATGATGACCGTGCTTATGCATGAGTCTTAAATAGGGGAAGGCGCTAACGTCTTCCCCTATTTTTATTTGGAGCCCACAGACGATGGAAAATCTTGCAACCCTAGTAGATCAGGCCCGTTCTGCCATCGCTGAAGCGAGTGATGCACAGGCACTGGACCAGATCCGAGTTCAATATTTAGGTAAGAAAGGTGAAGTCACTCAGTTGCTGAAAGGCCTGGGCAAGCTGTCACCGGAAGAGCGTCCTAAAGCTGGTGATGAGATCAACAAAGCAAAAGATGCTTTGCTGCAGGACCTGAATGCCCGTAAAGCGGATATCGAAACTGCACAGCTGCAAGCCAAACTGGCGGCAGAAACTCTGGATGTAACTCTGCCTGGTCGTGGCCAGTCCGTTGGTGGCCTGCACCCGGTGACCAAAACGATTCAGCGTATTGAAGATTTCTTTGGTTCTATCGGTTTCAGTGTGGCGGAAGGCCCTGAGATCGAAGACGATTATCACAACTTTGAAGCCCTCAACATCCCAGCGCACCACCCTGCGCGTGCGATGCACGATACCTTCTACTTTAATGCGAACACTGTGTTGCGTACGCACACGTCACCGGTTCAGGTGCGTACCATGGAAAGCGACAAGCCACCGATTCGCATTATCTGCCCGGGCCGTGTTTACCGTTGTGATTCTGACCAGACGCACTCCCCGATGTTCCATCAGGTTGAGGGCCTTCTGGTTGACAAAAACATCAGCTTTGCTGACCTGAAAGGTATTCTGGAGCAGTTCCTGAAAGCCTTCTTTGAAGATGATGTGAAAGTACGTTTCCGTCCTTCTTACTTCCCCTTCACAGAGCCATCCATTGAAGTGGATATCGACCGTGGTGACGGTAAGTGGCTGGAAGTTCTGGGTTGTGGCATGGTGCACCCGAAGGTATTTGAGTACTCCGGTATCGATCCTGAAGAGTACACCGGCTTTGCCTTCGGAATGGGTGTAGAGCGTCTGGCTATGCTGCGTTACGGCGTAAATGATCTGCGACTGTTCTTTGATAACGACCTGCGTTTCCTTAGCCAGCTGCGCTAAGGCGAAATCGTTACAAGATAACGTTATGAGCAGCCTGTTTCAGAAAGCAGGCTTCCCACTGCAAGAGCAGTTGCAAGAACATAAGATTCAGGAAAGAACCAATGAAATTCAGTGAACAGTGGCTCCGTGAATGGGTGAATCCATCCATCACAACGGATGAGCTGGAAAGCCTGCTTTCCCTGTCCGGTCTGGAAGTTGATGGTGTAGAAAAAGCGGCCAAAGATTTTTCCGGTGTTGTTGTTGGCGAAATCATCAGCGCCGAACAGCACCCAAATGCTGACAAACTGCAGGTTTGTTCAGTATCCGATGGCACCGAGACCTTTCAGGTTGTTTGCGGTGCGGCCAATGCCCGTGCCGGTCTGAAAACCGGTTTTGCTAAAGTTGGTGCGGTACTACCGGGCGACTTTAAGATCAAAAAAGCCAAGCTGCGTCAGGTTGAGTCCTTCGGCATGTTGTGTGCGGAAGATGAACTGGGTATCTCCGATGATCACGGTGGTATCATGGAACTGGCTGCTGATGCACCGGTTGGTGCAGATCTGCGCGAATACCTGAACCTGGATGACACCATCATCGAGGTGGATCTGACGCCAAACCGCAGTGACTGTCTGAGTCTTGCAGGTCTGGCCCGTGAAGTGGGCGTACTGACCCAGACTCCGGTTAACGTACCGGAAGTCGCTGTTGTGCCTGCAACAGCCTCGGAAACCTTCCCGGTTGAACTGATTAACAGTGAAGCCTGCCCGCGTTACATGGGCCGTGTGATTAAGGGTATTAACCCGACAGCTACGACACCTCTGTGGATGGTAGAGAAGCTGCGTCGCAGTGGTGTGCGTGCTATCGACCCTGTGGTTGATGTGACCAACTTCGTGCTGATGGAACTGAGTCAGCCGATGCACGCTTTCGATCTGGCAAAACTGTCTGGCGGCATCAAGGTGCGTCTGGCGGAGCAGGATGAAGCTCTGCAGCTGCTGGATGGCTCCGAAGTGAAGCTGAACGCCGATACGTTGGTGATTGCGGACCATGAAAAAGCCGTTGCGATGGCCGGTATCATGGGCGGCGAGCAAACTAAGGTAACGGATGGTACATCTGATATCTTCCTGGAGTGCGCCTTCTTCGAGCCGATCTCTATTGCTGGTCGCGCCCGTTCTTACGGTCTGCACACCGATTCCTCTCACCGTTACGAGCGTGGTGTGGATTTCACACTGCAGGCCCGTGCCATGGAGCGTGCCACTGCATTACTGCTGGATATCGTGGGTGGTGAAGCAGGTCCCGTGGTTGAAGCGGTTGAAGAGAGCAAGCTGCCGGTTCGCAATGACGTGGTACTGCGTGCCGATCGTCTGAACCAGATGCTGGCTATGGAGATGCCTGCTGAGAAAGTTGAAGACATCCTGACCCGTCTGGGTCTTCAGCTGACGAAAGAAGGTAACGATTGGCGTGCAGCCGTACCGAGCTACCGTTTTGATATCAGCATCGAAGCCGATCTGATTGAAGAAGTTGCCCGTGTTTATGGTTACGACAACCTGCCGGTTAAGAGCCCGACGATGGCGTTGGGTATCGAAGCTCAGCCGGAAGCGATCAAGCCGATCCGTCTGATCCGTCAGTCTCTGGCAGCCCGTGGTTATCAGGAAGCGATCACCTTCAGCTTTATCGAGCCGGGTCTGTCCAAGCTGTTTGATCCTGAGAATGCTCCGATTGCGCTGGCGAACCCGATCTCTGCTGATCTGTCCGTGATGCGTACTACCCTGATTGCCGGTTTGGCTAAAGCGGTACAATACAACCAGAACCGTCAGCAGGGCCGTATTCGTCTGTTTGAAAGCGGTCAGTGCTTCATCCAACAGGGTGACGAGATGGTTCAGGATCCTATGGTCGCGGTTATCGCGACCGGTAGCCGTGAGCCGGAAGGCTGGACGGGCGATGCTAAGCCGATGGATTTCTTTGATCTGAAAGGTGATCTGGAAGCATTGCTGGATGACAGCGGTATTCTGGCGGAAGTCAGTTTTGAGCCAGCACAGCATCCCGCGTTGCATCCGGGTCAGACGGCTCAGATTCTGCGTAACGGTGAACCGATCGGTTTTATCGGTGCTCTGCATCCTTCAGTACAGAAAGAGCTGGGCCTGAAAGGCAGTGTCTACGTGTTTGAAATCAAACAGTCAGCATTGCAGCAGGGTCGCGTTGCTAAATTTGATTCTCTGTCTAAGTATCCGGAAGTACGTCGTGACCTGGCTTTCATTGTTGATGAAAAGACACCGGTTGCGCACCTGATGGCTGCGGTGCGTGAGCAGGCTGGTGAATGGCTGAAAGAACTGCGCTTATTCGATGTTTATCAGGGCAAAGGTGTTGAAGAACAACGAAAAAGTGTTGCTTTGGGCTTGACGTGGCAGCATGCTTCGCGCACTCTAAATGACGAGGAAATTAATAGTCTTGTCGACCAGATTGTATCCGCAGCACAGGAGCAGTTTGGTGCAAGCCTGAGGAGCTGATAGAGATGTCTGCGTTAACTAAAGCTGAAATGGCAGAAAAGCTGTATCTTGAGTTAGGTCTTACCAAGCGTGAAGCAAAGGACATGGTGGAACTGTTCTTTGAAGAGATTCGTGAATGCCTGAAAGATAATGAGCAAGTTAAACTTTCTGGCTTTGGTAACTTTGATCTGAGAGATAAGCGCGAACGTCCGGGACGGAACCCTAAGACTGGCGAAGAGATTCCTATCTCTGCCCGCCGCGTGGTGACTTTCCGCCCTGGTCAAAAGCTGAAATCCCGCGTTGAGAGTTTTGACGATCCGGAATATCAGAGTCAGTAGCTGCCGTTAACGCCGGACAACAGCCTTGAAACCCGAATCAATCTGATTGGTTCGGGTTTTCCTGTTTTACCATTTACGTTTATATAACTGGCTGATTACACAGTAAAATATATTTGCAAAGCAAGATCTCATTTGTATAATGCTCAGCAGGTTCGGGACGTAGCGCAGCCTGGTAGCGCACTACAATGGGGTTGTAGGGGTCGGAGGTTCGAATCCTCTCGTCCCGACCAATAAATTCTGAAAACGGCATCTCAATGAGGTGCCGTTTTTTTTATGCTTGCAATTTCCTTATCGGTGCTGTCTACATGTTCAGGCAAGAAGTTTTACTCGATAGCCTCGCCTCGATAAAATCAGTTTATTCATCATCAGGTTAGCTGAGTTGTTATGACATCAGATCCCCGCCATACCCAGACCGGTTCTCCGGTCAGTCATTCAGATCTTGAAAAGCGTTTGCTGGAGCGGGATGCAGCGCGCTTGTTTATGCGCCGGTATGAGCAGGATTTTAATGAACCCATGCGTCATATCTGGCACAACGAGCCCTCCAAGCCGGATATCTCCTGCTATTTTCAGAGCAAGCCGTTGGATCTTGAGATTGCTCACCTATATGCCACATCCGAAGAGGCCAAGCATGTACGGGATCGCGCTAATACTGACTTGCTCTGGCATTATCTGTCGGAACTGGCAGCGGTAGATCCCTGTGATCGTTTGCAGGCTGCCCTTCTGAACCTTCTGCACAGTAAGGCGCAGAAGCATTATGAATCCGACCGGGTCTGGTTGGTGATTCGAAATGTCAGTCCGCTCTGGTCGCGTTCAGAGCTGCTGAACGTGGCGATGAGTTTCGATGAAACGGATTATCCCTTTGAGCAGATCTGGTTGTTGCCGGATTTTGATGGTGAGCAGCCGCTGATCCGGATCGCCTGATCGGCTTAAGGTCGTGCCGCATCTGATGGGGGTTGTGCTAGCAGGCCTTAACCCGTGGGATCTCGCTCCAGCAGGTTGTGTAGCGGGGAGAGCGGTGCGCCATCTTCATCTGCCAGCGTGCATCTTCCACCGGTAGTCCAAAAGCGACGGTGTGTCGTCCCATCTTATGGTTCAGCTGATCCAGTGTTTGCATCAGCTTTTGTGTTTTTGCACCTTCCTCCTTAAGCGCGGCCTGTTCGCTTTCCAGAAGTCCCAGCTGCATCGGTCGCCATGGGATCAGGTCTAATAGCATGATGCCTGCTTTATGGTAGCGAACGCCCGGTTGATAGATCGCTTCCAGCTGTTGTTGGGCGGTGTGCAGAATCTGCTGGGTATTATCGCTGGCCTGAGGCAGCGCGATGGCCGAGGCGTCGTAGGCCCGTCCCTTAAAGCGTTCTGAGCGGGAGCGAATGGTGACCAGTACCGCTTGTGCCAGACTGTTTTGACCGCGCAGCTTTTCGCAAGCGCTCTGGCAATGAAACCGAATAGCGGCCTTCAGGTCGTTCAGGCTGTTGGTGGATGTGCTGAAGGAGCGGGAGCACATAATACTCTGTTTGGGTTCCGGTGCATCATCAAGCTGAATACAGGGTGTTCCCTGAAGTTCCATCTGAGTGCGGGCGACCAGCACGCTGAAATTCTTCTTCAGCTGTTGGGGGTTGGCTTCCCGCAGATCCATGGCGGTTTCAATACCCTTAAGACGCAGCTTTTGTCCCAGTCGTTTGCCGACACCCCAGATCTCTTCCACCGGCAGGGTTTTGAGCCATTGCAGCAGCTCTGCGTCATCGGGGTTATCAAAAACGCATACGTTGTTTCTGCCCGCTTGCTTTTTGGCCAGATGGTTGGCGATCTTCGCCAGGGTTTTGCTGGGGGCAGCGCCGACGGAAACCGGAATGCCTGTGTGTCGGGGCACGGTATCTGCCAGTTGCCGACAGAAGCCGACGCTTTGGTCGTTCATGCCGGTCAGATCAACAAAGGCCTCGTCGATGGAGTAGCGCTCAACGCTGGGACTTAGTTCAGTCAGTACCTGAATTACACGGGCTGACATATCGCCGTACAGCGCATAGTTTGATGAGCGCAGGGTGATGCCCAGTCGCTTAACGTGAGGATAAACCTGAAAAGCCGGAGCACCCATCTCGATATTCAGGGCTTTAAGCTCGTTGGATCGGGCGATAATACAGCCATCGTTATTGGACAGAACCCCAATCGGCTTGCCATAAAGTGCAGGTTCAAAGACACGTTCGCAGCTGGCGTAAAAGTTATTGCAGTCCACTAGTGCGATCAGGGTTTTGGCTGAGTGTGGGGCTTGCCCGGTTGTTTCAGAGTTCATAACCGGGTTCAGGCGCATTGATGAATAATGTGAGACACCACGCCCCAGACAAAACAGTCATTGGACTCGTCCAGTGGGATCGGCCGGTATTTCGGGTTTTCCGGCTGTAGCCAGTAGCACCCCTGATGCAGTGCCAGACGTTTTACCGTGAGTTCGCCATTGACGGCGGCGATCACGATTTTTCCCGGAGCAGGCTGGATGGCGCGATCAACAATCAGCAGATCCCCGTCCTGCATACCGGCATTGATCATAGAGTAACCCTCAACCTTCATCAGAAAAGTGGCGGATGGGTGGCGGATCAGTTTGTCATTCAGATCCAGATGACGTTCAACGTAATCATCAGCTGGTGACGGAAAGCCCGCAGACACGCAGCTGTTAGCCAGAGGGATTTTGCAGTTTGAGTCGGGAATGCCCACAGGCTGAATCGAATGCAGAGACATGGTCGACCTCAGTTTTGGTGAAAGGGAATCGAGTATTGGTTAAATATACAGTATTGTTTGTATGTACAGCAATAAGGGAAAGATGATCCGATATGCCCGTATGACAATGGCTATAGAGAAGACAGAAGAAAATTGAAAATTTTTTGAAATAAATGCTTGTAATTCATGAGGATAGAACTATAATGCCTCCCATCTCTTGAACAGAGAGATCCCTGATAGCTCAGTTGGTAGAGCAGTAGACTGTTAATCTATTGGTC
>NZ_CEYNZH010000089.1:0-6738 GCF_982874595.1 Oceanospirillum sp.
CGACGGTTACGTGGATCTGTAAGTAATGGGTGACACAGAACTATGAACACCCTCCAAAAATACGGGCAATTGCTTCTATCGGTAGGGCTTTCTGAAGAGTTTCAGGCTAAAAATGAATCCCGCAAGCATCTCTTTATATTTATTGGTAGCATTGCTTTGCCTGACATCAATAACAAGCAAACTCTTCGAATATCTCATTCTGTTTACTGAGACTTCATTACATGACAAGGAGGCTTCGTGCTTACATTCTGGATCGCTTTAGCCTTTATCGCCGGAGCCTTTATGCCCCTTCAGTCCGGCGTAAACAGCACACTAGCCCTGCAGAGTTCCGGAGCAATATGGGCGTCGCTGATCTCCTTTGTCGTTGGGTCCGTCACCCTATTTGCCGTGGTGCTGGTGGCTCGCCATCAATGGCCAGAAGTCTCCAACCTTAAAACGGCCCCCTGGTGGGCCTGGACCGGAGGTCTGATGGGCGCTCTTTTCGTTGCCACTTCAGCCTTTTTGGCTCCAAGGCTTGGGGCCGCTACGATGATTGCACTTTTTGTAGCAGGCCAATTGGCGATGTCCTTGGTATTGGATCACTTTGGATGGGCGACGTTTCCTGAACACAGCATCAACCTTTGGCGGGTTATCGGTGTTCTGATGTTGTTTGGTGGCGTGCTTCTTATTCGTTTTAACTGAGATCCCATAGCATCAGAAAAACCCAAAAAGGGCACAATTCCGTGCCCTTTTTTAATGCTAATGGTCTTTATTTAATAAGCGATCAGATACGCTTTCGGGCAATCACTGTCGCCAACCAGATTCCTCCCAGAATCAGCAGAAAACCACTAACATGAAAGCCCTGCAAAGGCTCCCCCAGAAACAGAATCGCCATGGTGATGCCAAACGCAGGTACCAGATGAATAAACTGCCCGGCTCGGGCCGGACCCAGCTCTGCAATCGCTTTATTCCAGAATAAATAAGCAAGAATTGACGGGAAAATACTGAGGTATAACACACTGCTCACTGAGATCAGATTAAAGGGCATTGCTCTACCGGAAAGCGTTTCATAGAGATAAAACGGGAGCAATACCACCACGCCCACCAAGACGGTCAGCGCAAAAAAACCAAAGGGGCTTAAGCCATCCGGACGAAGACGCAGCAGACTGGAGTAAATAGCCCAGCACAGCACCCCCAGAAGAATCCAGGCGGTACCTGCATTCAGAAAACTCATATCCATAATTGCAGAAGGACTACCTTCAGTAACAACAACCACAACCCCAAAGAGAGAAAGCAACATCCCGACCCCTTGCAGCAAAGTCACTTTCTCACGGAAGAAGAGCCAGGAAATGATCAGAATCAGAATCGGACAGGCTGACTGCAGCAGAATACTGTTACTGGCAGGCGCAGTTTGCAGCCCAAGGTAAATCATAGTGTTGAAACAGCCGACACTGAAAACCGACAGTACTAAAAGGATAAACCAGTTTTTCTTGATCACCTGCCGGGAGGCTTTCCAGTGCGGTATCGCAAAGGGCAGAATAATGACCAAAGCTGTCAACCAGCGCCAGAAACTCAGCCCTAATGGCGGCACATCAAGGTGAACGGCACGACCCAGGACAAAGTTACCCGCCCAGAAAAGTGTAGTCAGAACCAGCAGCCCATAGGGAGAGATATTTAATACTCGCTGAAACATTGTTGATCCCTTATATCAAACCAGCCCTCGATGGTAACTGATCATAAGGAATACGCCTATGCAGCGAATTAATCAGGATTCCGCATCGCCTGACAACCAGAGTTTCAGGGGCGGAACCCTAACAAGGATTTGAAAAGTGTCAGTGAACCACAGAGGAGTCCCGAACGGAGTATGCGGATACCGAAGACTGCAGACGTGAAGCCAACTGCTCTATGTTGTGGCCCAGACTATTGAGAGTGTGTGCTTCACTGGCGGTCTGACGCACCACATCATCGATCCTTCGGATATTGGCATCAACCTCAAGCGCGATTTGCGATTGCTGCTCTGCCACCGTTGCAATCTCGACACTGCTGCTATTAATAGCGTGCACCATATTATTGATCGCCTCAAAAGCATCCCCGGAACGGGTCACTGTCCCCACACTGGTGTCCGCCAGCTCATGCCCGCCTCTCACCAATGTAACCGCATTCTGAACCCGGGTCTGCAGTTCGGTAATGGTTTCCTGAATATTTCGGGTATAGCCCTGAGTCTGTTGAGACAACGCCCGAACTTCATCGGCAACTACGGCAAAACCACGCCCTGCCTCCCCTGCACGGGCAGCTTCAATAGCCGCATTCAGGGCCAGCAGATTGGTTTGCTCCGCAACGCCCTCAATCGTTTCCAGAATCTGAGTAATCGCACCGGCCTGAGACTGAACCTGCTCAGTAACGTCATAGACTGAAGCGATTCGCTCTGCCAGAGCATGAATATCTTTCACACTTTCTTTCACTAGGTCATGACCATTACTGGATTGAACGGTTGCTTCTTCAGTCTGTTGTGACGTTTCCTTAACACTGGCAGCCAACTGCTTTACGGCAGCAGATAGCTGAGTGATTGCAGTGGTAATTTGAAGGCTCTGCTCCTGCTGATGTGTCACACCAGCTTCCAACTCATCACTGGCTTTTGCCATCTCATGAGCATAGTCATTAAGCTGGCCTGAAGCTGACTTGATATCACCAATAGCGCGCTCATAACTGTCCAGAAAGAGGTTAAAAATAACGCCTAAACGCTCAAATTCACTACCCCGTTCAACCGCAACACGGCGGGTCAAGTCTCCGTCTTTAATAATAAACTGCATCGCGTCCTGCATATCCAGCAGAGCAGAACTTGCGCCATGCTCACTGACATTCAGGCCCCGCTCTTCATCTTCAGGAGGAACCCGGAGCGCCCCAAAGGCTTTCATCAGGGCAAAAGCCAGATAACCCAGACCAAAGCCCCAAACAAACACAGCGAATACCCCGGTCAACTGAACCATAAGCTGATCCATAACACTGCCGTTAACCAAAGCAGACTTATCAGCAAAGAAAACCAGAAGAATTGTCCCCAAGGCACCACAGACACCGTGAGCGGCAACCACATTCACGGGATCATCCACCCGCATAATATGCAGGATGACCCACTCTGCAAAGTAAAGCACAGCACCCGCGACAAAACCGATCACAACAGCTCCAACGGGCTCAACAACAGCACAGCTAGCGGTGATGGCAACCAGACCACCAACGACACCATTCAACAGTTTTTCAACATTCACTTCACGTCGTTCATGCATCGCCATGGAGATAAAGAAACAACTCAGTCCCGCGGCGCCTGCAGCCAACATGGTATTAGCAATAATCTTGGCAATACTCGCATCACCGGTCAGAGTACTGCCACCATTAAAGCCAAACCAGCCAAACCAGAGAATAAGTACGCCCACAACGGCAAGAACAAGACTGTGCCCCTGAATCTTGGTAATTTTCTTATCCTTACCAAAAACGCCAAGACGCGGGCCCACGACAATAGCACCCGCCAGCCCCACCCAAGCACCCAAAGAGTGCACAACGGTTGAGCCTGCAAAGTCGATCATTCCTTGTTGAGCCAGCCAGCCTTCGCTATTCCAAATCCAATGACCCGATACCGGATAAATCACGCAAGTTGTAAAAACCGCAACCAACACATAAGCCAGAAACTTAGTTCGCTCGGCAACGGCCCCAGAAACAATTGTCGCGGCAGTACCGGCAAAGGTGGCCTGAAAGGCAAAAGAGGCAAAATCACCCGCTTCGGTCATCCCTGACAAACCGAAGCCGGTTGTTCCCCAAAATCCCCCCGAGCTGACGCCAAACATAATGGCGTAACCTACAGCCCAGAACGTCAGTACAGAAATAATAAAATCCGTTATATTTTTAATCGCAACATTGATGCTGTTTTTAGCTTGCGTCAGCCCTGACTCCAGCGCAGTAAATCCTGCCTGCATAAACATAACCAATGCAGCGCAAACCATAACCCAGACCAGATCCAGATTGCTTTGTACACTTGCTGCATCCATAAAACACACCCCATATGTGATATTTCACTTTTCTTCTATATGCCAAGGCTCAGCAAAAGATGTGCCCAATCTGAAAATAGAAAAAAAACACTGCGCTGCAATATCAAACTAAAATTTGATACCAATCAAACATAAATAAGTAGTGAAATTAGCTTTTACATGCACACCAAAATAGATCAGGCCGTCATCGCGAGCACCAAAAAGATGCATAAATACCAAGAGTTTTAGTCTGGTTTTTTTTCGTCCCTTCAGATAGGGTAATCTCTGAATTTTTCAGGATTGCAGCCTCAGGTAAAGCCCATGAAACTTGTTATTTCTCCAGCTAAGACACTCGACTTTGAATCAGCCCCCGTTACGAAAACCCATAGCAATCCATCGTTTCTTGCTAACAGCCAGCAACTCATTGATCAGTTAAAAGAACTATCTCAGGCTGATGTGGCAAGCCTGATGAAATTGAGTGACAAACTTGCTGCCCTAAACGTTGCCCGCTTTGGTAGCTGGGAACCCCCCTTTACTCCAGAGAATGCGAAACAAGCAATTCTGGCATTTAAAGGCGATGTGTATACAGGGTTGGATGCTGAACATTTCTCGGAGGATGACTTCAGTTTTGCGCAGGATCACATGAGAATTCTGTCAGGTCTATATGGACTCTTAAAACCACTGGATCTGATTCAACCCTACCGTCTGGAGATGGGCACCAAGTTTGCTAACAGTCGTGGAAAAAACCTGTATGAATTCTGGGATATGCTGTTAACTGATACCCTGAATAAAGAGTTCTCGAATGAAAAAGAACCTGTATTGATCAACCTGGCTTCTAATGAATACTTCAAAGCGATCAAAGTAAAAAGCTTGCAGGCTGAAATCATCACCCCTGTCTTTAAAGACTGGAAGAATGGTCAATACAAGATGATCAGCTTTTATGCCAAAAAGGCTCGTGGCCTGATGGCGGCCTACATTATTAAGAATCGCCTAAAAGATCCGGAGCAATTGAAGTGTTTCGATAGTGAGGGCTATTACTTCAGCCAAGAGCAGAGTACTGGGAATGAATGGGTTTTCCTGAGAGATCACGAGGAATAATAACGCCCGCTCAAACGAAGAAAGGCCGCAAAATGCGGCCTTTCTATTATCTGACGTTCAATGCAACCTTTAGTTTTGCTGAATACCTTGCAGATACCAGTTAGCATTCTCCTGTCGCATATCGCGGACAAGGTGCCAGGTTTCGGTAAAGTCTGTAGGAACGGAGCTGTTCTCTCGGATCTGACCTGTGAAAACAACGCTCGCTTCTGCCAGAGAACCTTGCTGACTTACACCTCCCAGACGGGCTTCCAGGTTTACCACCTCGGTGTTCGGCTCTTCCGTTTGAGCTTTGCGCTCTTCTGCCAGCAGGTTATACAGTTCAGGCGTTACAAAATCCTGAATTTCAGCCAGATCATTGTTATCCCAGGCTTTCTGAAGATGAACGAAGTGTCCCTTCGCACGCTCAACAAAACCTGCTGCATCAAACCAATCCGGAACCGTTGGAGCAACCGGAGTACTACCGCCCATCAGATTGGTGTCAAAGCTGCGTTCCTGATTCGTGGCCTCTTTCTGGTAAGCCATATTAGTTCCTGCAGCCGGAGCAGACTGGCGCTTCCGGGCCATCAATTTAAATAAAATAAAGGCAACCAGTGCGATCAGAATGAAATCGAACATCTGGAAGCCTTCAAAGCCATCACCGAAGAACATTGCAGCCAGCAGACCACCGGCAGCCAGACCCGCCAAAGGTCCTAGGAAGCCCATCTTACTGCTACGTGCTCCGGCACCCGTTGCGGTATTTGTCTTAGAAGGCTGAGTGTAATTACTGCTGCTTGATGATGTTGTGCTCTTTGAAAAAGAACCAAACGATTTACCACCACCCAGACGCTTTGCCTCTGCATGATCTAGGCCTGTGCCCAGAACCATAAAGAAAGCAAAAAACCATACTGCTATACGCTGCATAAAGTTACCTGTTAGTTTACTTATTATCCCGTTATGCTTGAGTAATGGGGGCGCAGGAAGCGCATTCCAACCATAACAACAAACTCTTTAGGGAGCTTATATGTTAATCAGCCCTACCAACTCTGCACTATTAGTCATCGATATTCAGGAAAAGTTGCTTCCGGCTCTGCATAATGCAGAGCAATTAATGACAAACAGCCAATGGCTGATCGAAGTTGCTGCAGAATTCTCTATCCCTACCGTCGTTACCGAGCAATACCCGCAGGGTCTTGGCCATACCAGCACGCAACTGAAACCATTTTTGTCATCAGCGACCTTTCTTGAGAAAGAGCACTTCTCTGCCGCCGAGGAAGCACATATCCTGAAATCGGTTAATGAGCTGGAAAAAGAACAGCTGATCCTGATTGGCGCAGAAAGTCATGTCTGCCTGCTGCAAACAGCACTGGGCTTCTCTGAGCAGGGATACGATGTCTATGTTGTCACCGATGCCGTTGCTTCCCGTAAAGAGTCCGATTACAACACCGCCATGACCCGTCTGCAGCAGAATGGTATCCAACTGGTCAGCAAAGAGATGGTTGCCTTTGAGTGGCTGCACAAATGCAATACAGAGACATTTCGTAAAATCAGCAAAGGTTACCTTCGCTGATATCAGCTTTCTATTTCCAATACGGACCTTCCGCTTCTCACTACTTTCTCCCCGTCCTTTTCTTCCGGGCATAAAAAAACCCCGCTTCGACTGAAGCGG
>NZ_CEYNZH010000090.1:0-6161 GCF_982874595.1 Oceanospirillum sp.
TCTGGCTTTTTGAGATGCCGTGCTCACGGCTGAGTTGTGTGGCTGGAGTGCCATTAAGGCACTTCTGAGCCAGAGCTATTTTGAGTGAGCGGCTGTACTTCGCCATAAAAAGCCCCCCAATGTTGGGTGTCCAACTATTGGGGGTCACTTCATACGTTTCTGACGCCCGGGTGTTTTTATTAGGGGGATAATTACTTGGTTGAGCTCTGTCTGCGCTGCCAGTCCTCCTCGGACTCCAGGCGGGTCAGAATACCCTGTAAAAGGCTCAGTTCTGCTTTCTCAGGTAGGTTACGCTGGAAGTAGGCTCTCAGCTTGCCCAGTGTCACATCCTTGGGTTTGCCCTTAAAATAGCCCGCATCATCCAGGCGCTCTTCCATGCGCTCCAGAAAGAACTTCATCTCTTTAGCGCTCGGCAGCTCGATCTCTTTTTTCACTGGTTCAAAGTGTGTCAGGCTTTTCTGGTAAAGCTCATAAGCGATGATCTGCACGGCAGACGCCATATTCAGAATCGAATAGTCCGGATTGGCTGGAATAAA
This sequence comes from Oceanospirillum sp., assembly GCF_982874595.1. Classification (NCBI taxonomy): domain Bacteria; kingdom Pseudomonadati; phylum Pseudomonadota; class Gammaproteobacteria; order Oceanospirillales; family Oceanospirillaceae; genus Oceanospirillum; species Oceanospirillum sp. The sequence goes on from NZ_CEYNZH010000090.1 coordinate 537, forward strand.
GACGTGTTTGTTGCACAGCTCGTACTCTTCGGCCGTCAGTCCGCTGCGTTCACGACCAAAGACGATAGCAATCTCTTCATCCTCAGGTGTTTCCCGGGTAAAAACAGCACATTCCGGTGGTGTCATCGCGGGAACCTGATGGGAACGGGGGCGGGCACTGGTCGCGATAACATGCTCGCAGTCACCAACTGCCTCTTCCAGTGTTTCACAGAGCACGACCTTATCGAGAATATCTTCTGCTCCGGCGGCCATGGTGTTGGCATCTTCATGGGGGAACTGATTAGGTGAAACCAGATATAGACGATCCAGACCCATCACTTTCATTGCCCGGGCGGCAGAGCCGATGTTGCCGGGGTGATAAGTATTAACCAGAACAATGCGGATTTTTTCGAGCATAAAGATACCGTGATGCTGACAAGGAAGAGAAAAATCAAAGCGGCAAGGATACCGTAAACAAGCTTGAACCGCAGGCACAAAAAAGCCCTGCAGACATTGTCTGCAGGGCTTTGTATCGGCAGCCTGCTTTACAGAGACGCAGGCTGGGATAGCAGGGGGCTGATCACATCATGCCGCCCATGCCACCCATACCGCCCATGCCACCCATATCAGGCACGCCGCCAGCACCTTTCTCTTCCGGTGCATCAGCAACCATCGCTTCAGTGGTGATCATCAGACCCGCAACAGAAGCCGCTGCCTGCAGAGAAGAACGGGTTACTTTAGCTGGATCCAGAATACCCATCTCGATCATGTCGCCGTATTCACCGGTCGCCGCGTTGTAGCCGTAGTTGCCTTCGCCAGCGCGAACGTTGGCTACAACAACAGAACCTTCTTCACCAGCGTTGGTTACGATCTGACGCAGAGGTGCTTCCATTGCACGGAATGCCAGCTCGATACCCACGTTCTGATCGTGGTTGTCACCCTGAATCTCTTTAACTTTCGCCAGAGCACGGATCAGTGCAACACCACCACCAGGAACCACGCCTTCTTCTACGGCAGCACGGGTTGCGTGCAGAGCATCTTCAACGCGGTCTTTCTTCTCTTTCATTTCCATTTCAGAAGCGGCACCAACTTTGATAACGGCTACACCGCCAGCCAGTTTAGCAACACGCTCCTGCAGTTTTTCTTTGTCGTAATCAGAAGATGTTTCTTCGATTTGGGCGCGGATCTGAGATACGCGAGCGTCGATAGCCGCAGCTTCACCAACACCATCAATGATGGTGGTGTTCTCTTTGCTCATGGTGATGCGCTTGGCGCTACCCAGGTGCTCAAGAGTCGCCGCTTCCAGGTTCAGGCCAACTTCTTCAGAGATTACAGTACCGCCGGTCAGGATTGCGATATCTTCCAGCATCGCCTTACGACGATCACCAAAGCCAGGCGCTTTAGTTGCAGCAACTTTAACGATACCGCGCATAGAGTTAACAACCAGTGTTGCCAGTGCTTCGCCTTCGATATCTTCAGCGATGATCACCAGAGGCTTACCTGCTTTAGCCGTTGCTTCCAGAACCGGCAGCAGCTCACGGATGTTAGAGATTTTCTTGTCAACCAGCAGCAGTAGCGGATCATCCAGCTCTACAGCCATTTTTTCCTGGTTGTTTACGAAGTATGGAGACAGGTAGCCACGGTCGAACTGCATACCTTCAACAACTTCCAGCTCGTCGTCGAAACCACGGCCTTCGTCTACAGTGATTACGCCTTCTTTGCCCACTTTAGCCATCGCTTCAGCGATGATGTTACCAACAGTGGTGTCAGAGTTTGCAGAGATAGTACCGACCTGTGCGATCGCTTTGTTGTCTGCACAAGGCACAGCCAGCTCTTTCAGCTCAGCAACAACAGCCTGAGTCGCTTTGTCGATACCGCGCTTCAGATCCATTGGGTTCATGCCAGCAGCAACAGACTTCAGGCCTTCAGTAACGATAGACTGAGCCAGAACCGTTGCCGTAGTGGTACCGTCACCAGCAACATCATTTGCTTTGGACGCCACTTCTTTAACCATCTGTGCGCCCATATTTTCGAACTTGTCTTTCAGTTCGATCTCTTTAGCAACAGAAACACCATCTTTAGTGATGGTTGGCGCACCGAAAGACTTCTCCAGAACGACGTTACGACCTTTTGGGCCCAAGGTTGCTTTAACGGCGTCTGCCAGTACGTTTACGCCTTCCAGCATGCGCTGACGGGCTTCGATACCAAATAATACGTCTTTTGCCATGGTAAAAATCTCGCTTAAAAATAGGTTTAAATCAGTTTGAATTCAGAGTCGGAAAGACAGATCAGTTTTCCAGCACTGCATAAATTTCGCTTTCGCTCATGATCAGCAGTTCTTCACCATCGATTTTAACGGTGTTATTGCCAGCGAACTGACCGAACAGAACGGTGTCACCTACTTTTACGCTCATTGCTTGAACGTCACCATTGTTCAGTACACGGCCATTACCTACAGCGACAACTTCACCTTGGTTAGGCTTTTCAGCTGCAGAACCTGGCAGAACAATACCGCTTGCAGTAGTGGTCTCTTCTTCCTGACGACGGATTACAACGCGGTCGTGTAAAGGACGGATGCTCATTCTCAATTTACTCCTAAAACTAAAAGATCTTTGTCTTTCAATCTTTAAAAGAACGGGCTGGGCCCGATGTTTTTGTAATGCTCCAAGGGAGCTCAAAAGATATGTCCTTTATGTGGGGGACATACTTTTGCAATTCAATGGCTTAGGGAAAATTATTTTTTCTCTTCGTATTCACCTTCGATTACATCGCCTGATTTCGGCTTGTCAGGCTGCTCTGGTCGCTGATGAGTTGATTCCCAGTGGTTCTGCTCAGGCTTTTGCCTCTGGTTTTGATTGTTCGTCTGATGGATAGGGTTAACGCTGATATTTTTCAAGACCTGGCTTAAAAGAAAATGGCGGCTACCGGGCAAAATACAAATAAAGCCCAAAGCATCAGTCACAAAACCCGGTGTTAGCAGCAGCGCTCCACCTACTGCTAAAACAATTCCTTCTGCCATTTCTCTGGCAGGAATTTGCCCCTGATTCAGCTTCCAGTTGGCACGGTTAAGCATTGCAATTCCCTGTTGCTTCAGGAGCGCAATGCCGATTACAGCTGTCAGAATGACCAGAGCGATAGTTGGCAGTGCACCGATCTGTTGACCGACCTTAATCAGAACCACCATTTCGATTAATGGCACTGTAATAAACAAGAGCAAAAATTTATTCATAATTCATTTCCTGATTGGCTGAGGAAGATATAGGGACGGCTAATTCGGTTTTCAATGCTGTTCTATGACACTAGCCTTCATTTTTAATGATACTGCGGATGCGAAATCCAGGGTTCGCAACTGCAAAAAAATGGGTTATATTGCGATGCACAATATATAAAACAACTGTCAAAACATAGCGTATTGACGCCAATGTCATGTGAGAAGCCCAGGGGGTCGTGATGGATTTGCAGGATAAAGTAGTTGTAATTACTGGTGGTGGTCAGGGTTTGGGTCGTCAAATGGCTCTGCGTCTGGCGACTAAAGGAGCAAAACTGGCTTTGGTTGACCTGAACCAGGAAAAGCTGGATGAAACTGCTGATCTGGTTAAAGAAGCCGGTTCTGAAGCGAAAACTTACATCGCAAATGTTGCCAAAGAAGCTGAAGTAGAAGCCACGTTCAGTAAGATTGCTACTGATTTTGGTCGTCTTGATGTGCTGGTTAACAATGCGGGTATTACCCGTGATGGTCTGTTTATCAAAGCCAAAGAAGGCCAGGTTCAGCAGAAGATGAGCCTGGAGCAGTGGCAGCAGGTTATTGATGTTAACCTGACCGGTGTATTCCTTTGTGCCCGTGAAGCTGCATGCCAGATGATCGAACGCGATATTCAGGGCGTTATCATCAATATTTCCAGTATTTCCCGTTCCGGTAACCTGGGTCAGACAAACTACACCGCAGCTAAAGCGGGTGTTGCTAATATGGCGGTAACCTGGGCTAAAGAATTGTCCCGTTACGGTATTCGTGTTGGTGCGATCGCTCCTGGCTTTATCGAAACCGATATGACTGCTGGCATGAAGCCGGAAGCTCTTGAGAAAGTATGCTCCGTGATCCCGATGAAGCGTCTTGGTAAGCCAGATGAGATTGCTCACTCTGTTGAGTACATCATTGAAAATGACTACTTCACTGGTCGTGTGATTGAGTGTGACGGTGGTCTGCGCATCTAATTGCCATTACTGTCAGCATAAAAAAGGAAGGCCGAGGCCTTCCTTTTTTATTGTCTGTTAGTAATTTTAATTCGCTCTGGTTAGTACGCTAATCTGCCTTTATTCTGCTCCAAAGTTCTCAGGCTAATGCCTTTTACCTGAGTTAACGCTTCGATGCTTTTAAAGTCACCATGCTGTGTTCTGAAGTCGAGAATACGCTGAGCTTTAGCCGGGCCTATTCCTTTCAGGTTTTGCAGTTCACTTAAACCTGCTGAATTGATATTCACAATTTGCAGTTGGTTTTCTGCAGCCGCTATTTGCGAAGTCTCTGGTGAAGGTGAATTTTCGTTAGTCTGCGCTTTCAACTGAGGACTTAAGACTAATGTGAGAGCGATAACTAAACTGCTGATAAGGGTCGTTAAAAACGGTTTTTGAGTTGTCATAGCAACATCCTTTGTTGAGTAAATTTCCTTGGTTTACCTATTAACCGTAGTAAATATATGGATAGGTGCACGATAGACTTTGGTTTGATCCTTACTGTGAAATGTTTCTTTGGGCATGGATTTCAGAATCAGTGGATAAATTTGTCCTGTACCCTTCTAAGTGAGGCTTTATAATGTGCCCGCACTCACAGCTGAGGAAAATACTGATGTCCCAATTTGTTGAAAATCCGATCATTGTTGCGCTGGACTACCCTAATGCTGAGCAGGCATTGGCGTTTGTGGATCAGCTTGAGCCGGGACGTTGCCAGCTGAAAGTGGGTAAGGAGTTATTCACCCGTTCAGGCCCTTCTATTATCGAAGCCCTGACTAAACGTGGTTTTAAAGTTTTTCTGGATCTGAAGTTTCACGATATTCCTAACACGACGGCACAAGCGGTATTGGCCGCTGCTGACAGCGGGGCCTGGATGGTTAATGTCCATGCCTGTGGTGGTCGTCCGATGATGGAAGAATCCCTGAAACGTTTGCGCGGTGCTGGTCACGATACCCTGCTGATCGCGGTAACCGTTCTGACCAGCATGAATGAGCAGCAACTGCGTGAAACCGGTATCAATGCGACCCCGGCCGAACAAGTGATGCATCTGGCGTCACTGACAGAGCAATCCGGCCTTCATGGCGTGGTGTGTTCTGCTCAGGAAGCGGTGATGCTGCGTGAAGCACTGCCAAGAAGTTTTCAGCTGGTGACACCGGGTATTCGCCCATCATTTGCTGAGAAGGGTGACCAGCAGCGTATTGTGACACCGAAGCAAGCTCTGATTGATGGTAGTGACTATTTAGTTATTGGTCGACCGATCACTCAGGCGGAAGACCCGATGCAGGCCCTGGCCATGATTGAGATGGAAATTGCCTCTGCGAGAGCTTGAGGCCTAATCGTGATAAAAAAGCGCACCTTTGGGTGCGCTTCAGACTGCTGACGAACCCCGGTTATTTTTGATCGGGGTTTGTTTTTTAAGAG
>NZ_CEYNZH010000091.1:0-4775 GCF_982874595.1 Oceanospirillum sp.
GTCATCACATTTCTCCAGTTTAGGATAGAAAATGTGTCAACCTTATTCAGGACGGAACACATTAAGCTAAAAAGCCGTTTCGGAAGAAGCGGCTTTTTGCGTTTTATATCTAGACAAACCGCTCAGGGCATCAGTCCGCCCTGAGAATTTTCGGTAATGCTTTTCTGTCGGCGACTGCTTTTCTGTTCATGGGCGATCACAAACAGGCCTGCTGCCAGAATGATGGCGGTGCCCACCAGTGTCAGTCTATCCGGGTATTCACTGAATACCAGAAAACCCAGAAGCGTGGCGCTGACAATCTCCAGATACTGAAACGGAGCCAGTGTGCTTGCGGCTGCACGATGGAAGGCAACGTTGATCATCAGATAGCAGGCAGCGGATATTGCACCTAAGAGTGCCAGCAGGGGAAGGTGGGCGCTCTGCAGCGGGTGCCAGTGCATAACCGTTTCCTGAGTCAGGGTGCCTGCGATTAAAAGAGCCCCGAGAAAGGCGATCCCGGCGATCCCGGTCCCGGCCTGAATCTGCAAAGGCTGGAGTTGATCCCGACATTTGCGGATCACAATAAAATGCAGGGCGTAACAGAGAGCGGCCAGCATCGGTAGTACGGCACTGAAGCCATAGAGTTGCCAGTTAGGGCGTACCACGACCATGGCTCCAATCAGGCCCACAATAGCAGCCAGATAACGCACCCACGGAGTACGTTCTTTCAGAACCAGTCCCGACAGGCCCATTAACAGCAGCGGCTCGATAAAAAAGAGCGCAATCGCATTGGCGACGGGCAGTTCCCTGAGTGACCACATCATAAAAGTAATTGCCGAGGTGATCAGGCTGCCTGCGATACCTAACCGGAGTATCAGGCTGGGCTTTAAACGTCTTAGGGAGCTTAAACCTGTCCGGGTGCGCATCAGAATCAGTGTAATTAACAATGTCTGTAGCAGGGTTCGGATAAAACTGACCTGCACAGGCCCCAGAGATTGAGTCAGTATTTTTGCCAGAACGTCTACCGAAGGCACCAGCAGCATCGCCAGAATCATGATAATCAGGCCGCTGTGATTGCTTTGCTGTTCACTGGGGTGCAGCAGAAAAGAGAAAAAAGTTCGTATAGCCATTACCGGCTCCGGACAAAAGTTGGCTGTTAGTGGTGTTCAGGCTGATTTTCTAACGCTGTTTTACTGTTCAGCAGTGTTATCTTGGGGGATTCCCTTTCACCTGTTACGCAGACGCGGCATAATACGCGCCTTTTACCGAGGCGGACAAACAGGAATTTTCTCCCCCCGGCCGAATATTTAATCAATAGATTCAGGTTATTATCTTGCTGACTACTGCCAATATCACCATGCAATTCGGCGCTAAGCCGTTGTTCGAAAACGTTTCCGTAAAATTTGGTGAAGGAAACCGTTATGGTCTGATCGGAGCCAATGGCTGCGGTAAATCCACTTTTATGAAAATTCTGGGTGGTGATCTTGAGCCAACGGCGGGCAACGTCTCCAAAGACCCGAACGAGCGCATCGGTAAGCTGAAGCAGGATCAGTTCGCCTACGAGCAATACAGTGTAGTTGATACCGTGATCATGGGTAACGCTGAACTTTGGGCGGTTAAAGAAGAGCGTGATGCGATCTACTCGAAAGCGGAAATGACCGAAGAAGACGGTATCCGCGCTGGTGAACTGGAAGGCGAGTTCGCCGAAATGGACGGCTACACCGCCGAATCCCGTGCCGGTGAACTCCTGCTGGGTGTGGGTATTCCTGTTGAGCAGCACTTTGGTCCGATGAGTGAAATCGCACCGGGCTGGAAATTGCGTGTGCTGCTGGCGCAGGTGCTGTTCTCTGATCCGGATATCATGCTGCTGGACGAACCTACCAACAACCTGGATATCAACACCATCCGCTGGTTGGAAGGCGTTCTGAATGAGCGTAACTGCACCATGATCATCATCTCGCACGACCGTCATTTCCTGAACAGTGTGTGTACGCACATGGCAGATCTTGATTACGGTGAACTGCGTCTGTATCCGGGTACTTACGATGAGTACATGACAGCAGCGACTCAGGTGCGTGAGCGTCAGCTGGCGGACAACGCTAAGAAGAAAGCCCAGATCGCCGATCTGAAAGCGTTTGTAAGCCGTTTCTCGGCTAACGCTTCCAAGTCCAAACAGGCAACGTCCCGTGCTAAGCAGATCGATAAGATCCAGCTGGAAGATATCAAGCCTTCCAGCCGTCAGAATCCGTTTATCCGCTTTGAGCAGGAGAAGAAGCTGCACCGCTTAGCGCTGGAAGTGGAAGGTCTGGCGAAGAGTTTTGATGAAGAGCTGTTCTCCGGTTTCGATCTGATGGTTGAAGTGGGCGAGCGTGTGGCGATTATTGGTCCCAACGGTATCGGTAAGTCCACCCTGCTGAAATGTCTGGTGGGTGATCTGGAACCTACCGCAGGTACCGTTAAGTGGTCTGAAAACCACAAGCTGGGTTATTACGCTCAGGATCACGCTGCAGACTTTGAAGAAGATAAAACCCTGCTGGACTGGATGGGTGACTGGGGTCAGGAAGGTGATGACGAGCAGGTGATTCGCGGCACGCTGGGGCGTCTGTTGTTCTCCCAGAAAGATATCGATAAGTCCGTTAAGGTAATCTCCGGTGGTGAGCAGGGTCGTATGCTGTTCGGTAAGATCATGCTACAGCGTCCGAACATCCTGCTGATGGATGAGCCAACCAACCACCTGGATATGGAGTCTATTGAGTCTCTTAACCTGGCGCTGGAAAACTACGAAGGTACGCTGCTGTTCGTATCCCACGACCGTGAGTTTGTATCCTCGCTGGCGACCCGTATTATCGAGCTGACACCGACCGGCATTGTCGACTTCCACGGTACTTACGAAGACTATCTGAAGAGTCAGGGTGTTAACTAATAACGGTTAGCTTTTAACTGAAAGGTGAAAGGTAAGCGTTGATCGTTGATTGCAGGAATCAGATTGTCGTTTAAACGATTCATCTGTCCCTGATCCGATGCCGGTTTGTTTGCTCTGCCCTTAAAGGCAGGGTGTAACAGACCGGCATTTTTTATTACCGTGAAATATGACCTGATCCGTTAACAATGCAATAACCCGTTACCCTTTACCCGTTAAAAAAATGTATGAGCCAATCAAAAAAAGCCCGTTTAGACCGCTTTGTCAGTCAGACCCTGTATGAACGTGATCCGGCGCATCCGGTGAGCAAAAAACAGGTGCGTCTGATGTTGGCGCAGGGGCGGATCCAGGTGGACGGCAAGCCCGCAGACAGTATCAGCCAGCCCATCGACTTTTTCAGTCGAATTGAGCTGGACGGGGAACGGCTGCAGGATAATCGGCCGCTGTATCTGATGTTGCATAAGCCAGTGGGTGTGGTAACGGCGGTTACCGACGATGAGCACAAAACCGTGATCGATCTGATTGAGCATCCGGATAAAGATCAGCTGCATCATGTGGGACGGCTTGATCTGAATACCTCCGGGCTTCTGCTGTTGACCAATGATGGTGACTGGTCAACAGCCCTGACTCTGCCGGATAAAGAGGTTGAGAAGTGCTATGAGGTGCAGCTGGCGCGTCCGGTCAATGACGACTATGTTCAGGCTTTTGCTGAAGGTATCTGGTTTGACTATGAGGGCGTGATGACCCGCCCGGCGCGACTGGATATTCTGGACGATCATCACGCCCGGGTCTGGCTGACCGAGGGGCGCTATCATCAGGTTAAGCGTATGTTTGGTCACTTCCGTAACGAGGTGGTTAAGCTGCACCGCAGCTCGCTGGGTTCGCTGCAACTTGATCCGGCATTAGAGCCCGGGCATTGGCGGGAGCTGACGCTGGATGAGCTGGATCAACTAAAAGCCAGTGGCGTTCGTCACAGTGCTTACCTTAATCCTTAATCCTTAATCGCTGAGTTGACCTGTTAACTCATCAAAATGCCGGATCACCAGATCAGCCTGGTGAGCATAATCCGGGATTTCCTGAGGGGCAAACAGGCAGGAGCGCATGCCTGCGTTATTGGCGGCTTCAATGTCGTAACGAAAATCGCCTACGTACATTACCTGTTCCGGCTGCAGACGCCACTCGGTAGCGATCATTAAGAGGGCTGTTGGGTCCGGTTTGGCAGGAGCTTCTTCCCGGGTAATGACACGGGTGATCGGCATCGCGTTGTTGCTGATTTTGATCTGTGCTGCTTCCTGAAAGTTACGGGTCACAATCGCCATGGGGTAGTTCATCCGGTTCAGGCGTTCAACAAAGTCCCTGGCCCCGGGGATCCAGCTGGCCTGATGGGCATCTTCAAGTTCATGCTGCTCAATGATGCTGTTAGCCCGGTCTCTCAGAAAGGGGTCATTCAGAGTTGATGTAAAAGCCAGAATATCGTCTTCCGGTGGGCAGGCGACCTGCTCTCTTAACCATTTAAAGTCCAGTGAAGAAGAGACCAGGGTACCGTCCAGATCGAAGATAATTCCTTTAATATTTTGCATGCCACTGCGCTCCTTACGATTTTACCGGTAACCTAAAGCCCGATATTTCAATATGTTATAGCAGTTATACGGAGTACTTGCATGTGGCAAAATAATTTTAGACAGAGAAGGCGAACTGTGTATAATGAGCTTGTCTGAAAGCAAGTCTGTATTTATGCACCATTTCGATGTCTTCACTTTAGTTTGATATATTCACTAAGTAAGTTCTCGTCCTGTTTTCCATAAGTAATAGCACGACTTCCAGAAAAACCGCTTCATGACGAAGCAAAAAAATTACTCTTGAATGACAGGAATTT
>NZ_CEYNZH010000092.1:0-4662 GCF_982874595.1 Oceanospirillum sp.
AGGCAAATAAAGGCAATAACAATCAAGACTTTTCAGAAGTATTAAGTGACAAATTGTACTGGACATTTCAGGTAGACAAAATAGGGGAAATTGTCACCAAAGGCGAGGGGAAAAAACTCAGTGCCAATATCACATTGACGGATAACAGCTCGCTGGTGTTCAGCTTTGGTAAAGACACCACTAAAAAGGTGACGCCAAGCTTTAATAACCTAAGCAAACGCTCATCTAACTCAGTTTTTTTACCGCCAAAAGAAGTTTTGTCATTAACCGATGTGATTTATAAATCTACCGAGATTGACAAAATGTTTGGCTTTGATGCGACCTACGCTGATTTAGTCGCTGCACTAAAGATTCCTACTCAGAAAGGTCGTAACCATGATGCTTTTGCAAATTCGCGCAAACAGTTAGAAAACATCTTCTCTGGCAAAGTTGAGTTTGATAGTAAAAGCAGTAGCTGGATATACAAGAAAGGCAATAGCAAGTTTTCAATTATGGCGGCAGCTGAAGGTGTCAAAAAAGTCGCCATTCTCGATACCTTATTAGGTAATCGCTATTTAGATAAAGACTCCATCGTTTTCATTGACGAACCAGAGTCAGCCCTTCACCCAACTGCGATTATTGCGCTTCTGGATATTATTACAGTGCTTGCTAAAGCAGGGATACAGTTCTTTTTAGCGACGCACTCTTACTATGTGATAAAGAAGCTTTTGTTAATTGCTAAAGAAGGCCAAATGTCGATACCCACGTTTATGTCAAATGGGGAAGGGCGCTGGGTGCAAAGCTGCTTATTAAAGGATGGACTGCCCGAAAATGAAATCATCAACGAATCGATCAGGCTGTTTGAGGCTGAGTTTGAAGGGATAGAATAAAGATGATTAAAATAACGGAATCAGGTGTCACTTTTGGCACTTTTTCAGCGGATGATTGCTATCAAATTGAACATTCTCAAGGCCATAAGGCTCTGGGCGAAAGCTTTAAAATGGTTGAGTTTACCTACCTCAATGGACAAAAACTGTTCGTAGTGGAAGCTAAATCAAGCATACCCAGCTCAAAGAAAAGCCCTGAAGAATACACAGGCTTTTGGCGTGATATTTTTGAAAAATTTGAAAATGCACTTTTATTGCAACTTATGGGTTGTCTACAAAGAAACCCTGCCGCCGCTTTAGAGCTACCTCAGTCCCTACGTTCGATAAACTGGGCGCAAACGCAGTTACATTTGAGATTGGTGATACCTAAAGCACCTGATGAATTCTTATCGTCGTTGACTGATAAGTTTAGAAAGGTACTGCACAAGTTAAAAGTGCAATGGTGTATAGATGACCTTCATATTTTTGTTTTGAATGAGCAGAAAGCCCGGCGAGAAGGCCTGCTAGCTTCATAGATACGGGTTGTATTCAGGTCAATAGCAGCCTTCAATAAAAAGCGAGCCGTTTGGCTCGCTTTTGTTTTTAGCACTCGGCTAAATCAGGCTTAAAACCCACTCAGACGTTTAGTCTTCGTAAGCTTCAATTCCCGGGCAGGAGCAGATGAAGTTACGGTCGCCGTAAACGTTATCTACACGGTTCACAGCCGGCCAGAACTTGCTGGCGCGGGTGTGTGTACTTGGGAATACCGCTTCTTCACGGGTGTACGGACGATCCCATTCTTCAATCAGGTCAACCTGAGAGTGAGGAGCGTTCACCAGTGGGTTGTTCTCCAGTGGCCATTCGCCGCTCTGAACCTTAGCCACTTCCTCTTTGATCTTAACCATCGCTTCGATAAAGCGATCCAGCTCAACCTGAGACTCAGATTCAGTCGGCTCGATCATCAGCGTACCCGCTACCGGGAAAGACATGGTCGGCGCGTGGAAACCGTAGTCCATCAGACGCTTGGCGATATCTTCTTCCGAGATACCGGACTCTGCTTTCAGAGGACGGATATCAACGATGCACTCGTGCGCGACTTTGTTGTTGCGGCCTCGGAACAGTACCGGATAGTGACCGGACAGCTTCTCGGCTACGTAGTTCGCGTTCAGAATCGCCACTTCAGTAGAGCGTTTCAGACCGTCTTTACCCAGCATACGGTTGTACATCCAGGTGATCGGCAGAATCGCTGCTGAACCGTAAGGAGCCGCAGAAACCGCGCCAATACCTTCGCCTTCGATGCCTTCAACACTGCTGACACTGTGGTTAGACAGGAAAGGTGCCAGGTGCGCTTTAACACCGATAGGACCCATGCCCGGACCACCGCCACCGTGAGGAATAGCGAAGGTTTTGTGCAGGTTCAGGTGAGATACGTCAGAACCGATATGACCCGGCTTGGCGATACCCACCTGTGCGTTCATGTTGGCACCATCCATGTAAACCTGACCGCCGAACTTATGGATCAGGTCACAGATCTCGACGATATCTTCTTCGTAAACACCGTGAGTAGACGGGTAGGTCACCATCAGGGCAGACAGGTCTTCGGCATGCTCTTCTGCTTTAGCGCGCAGATCAGCAATGTCGACGTTACCGTTCTCATCGCACTTGGTCACGATGATCTTCATGCCCATCATCGCTGCTGTTGCAGGGTTAGTACCGTGCGCAGAAGAAGGGATCAGACAGATATCACGGTGGCCTTCGCCGATGGATTCCTGATACTTACGGATCGCCAGCAGACCGGCGTATTCACCGGATGCACCGGAGTTAGGCTGCATGGAGATCTTGTCGTAGCCTGTGATCTCTTCCAGCTGAGTTTCCAGCTGACGGATCATCTCGTAGTAACCCGGCACCTGATCTTTTGGTGCAAACGGGTGAATGTCAGAGAACTCAGGCCAGGTGATCGGAATCATCTCGGCGGTGGCGTTCAGCTTCATGGTGCAGGAACCCAGCGGGATCATGCCATGAACCAGAGAGTAGTCTTTGTTTTCCAGAGACTTCATGTAACGCAGCATCTCAGTTTCTGAGTGGTGCGTGTTGAATACAGGGTGAGACAAGATCGCATCGTCACGACGCATCTCAGCGGTGATACCGGTAGCGGCACCGTTCACAATCGCTGCATCCAGCTCAGCCACATCCAGACCGTGACCTTCACCCAGAATGATGTCGAACAGCTGTGCCACATCAGCAGGAGTGGTGGTTTCGTCCAGACTCACACCCAGCTTGCCGCCTTTGTTGCTGTTGTCAGCATCAATAAGCCGGAAGTTGCAGCCGTAATCCAGCGCACGCTGGTAAACCGCAGCGTCTGCATCAAAGGTCAGGGTGTCGAAGTAAGTGCTGTTAGTTTCAACGCCTTTTGCATTCAGGCCGTTCGCCAGAATCGCAGTCAGACGGTGAGTACGCTCAGCAATGCGCTTCAGGCCTTCTGGGCCATGATATACCGCGTAGAACGCTGCCATGTTGGCCAGCAGTGCCTGTGCAGTACAGATGTTAGAGGTCGCTTTCTCACGACGGATGTGCTGCTCACGGGTCTGCATCGCCATACGCAGGGCCTGGTTGCCCTTAACGTCTACCGATACACCGATGATACGGCCCGGAACGGAGCGCTTCAGTTTCTCACTGGCGGCAAAGTATGCGGCGTGAGGACCACCAAAGCCCATCGGTACACCGAAACGCTGGGTAGAACCCAGAACAACATCAGCGCCCAGCTCGCCAGGAGATTTCAGAACGACCAGAGACAGCAGGTCAGCAGCGACTGCAACCATCGCTTTCTGTGCTTTAGCGGCATCGATCACTGCTTTGATATCTGTGATGTCACCGTAGGTGCCCGGATACTGGATCAGAGCGCCAAATACGTCGTAGTTGCCCAGTTTATCGGCGTCATCCACTACCACGTCAAAGCCGAAGTATTCCGCGCGGGTGTTGATCACATCCAGAGTCTGCGGGTGTACATCGGAAGCGACAAAGAACTGATCGCTCTTCTTGCGGTTAGAACGCTTGCACAGGGTCATCGCTTCTGCAGCAGCAGTGGCTTCGTCCAGCAGGGAGGCGTTTGCCAGATCCATGCCGGTCAGATCCATCACCATCTGCTGGTAGTTCAGCAGTGATTCCAGACGACCCTGAGAGATTTCAGGTTGATAAGGGGTGTAAGCAGTGTACCAGCCCGGATTCTGCAGCACGTTGCGCAGAATAACATTCGGTACGTGGGTACCGTGGTAACCCATACCGATGTAAGACTTGTTGACGGTGTTCTGGTCGGCCAGTGCTTTCAGCTCTGCCAGAGCAGCCACTTCACTGATGCCGGCGTCCATTGTCAGCGCGTCTTTCTGCAGGATAGTGCCCGGTACGGTATCCGTGATCAGGTTATCCAGGGAGGAGGAACCCAGCGCAGACAGCATAGCATTTTGCTCAGCTGCGTCAGGACCTACGTGACGATGAGTGAACTCATTATGTTGTTGAAGTTCGCTCAATGTGCGCGTATCAACTGCCATTTTTATCAACCTATAGTCAAAATAGTTAATCGGCTCAGGTGGGAGGCGATCAAAAGGGGATCCGGTCGGGGAGACCAGAGGTGTTCAGAGCCAATAAAACCGGCCTTTGCCGGTTTTATTGATCAAACATCGGGATTAAGCGTCTTCTGCTACGCGCGCTTCGTAAGCTTCCGCGTCCAGCAGACCTTCCAGATCAGAGGCGTCAGCCAGTTTGATTTTAGCGATCCAGCCATCTTCGAACGCGTGCTCGTTGATTGTTTCCGGTGCGCCTT
>NZ_CEYNZH010000093.1:0-3987 GCF_982874595.1 Oceanospirillum sp.
CACCCAGCATCAGAAACTCCAGTGCGAACAGTGTGCCGATGGCTAGCGCGGGAATACGATTCTCCGCGGACAGACGAATGCCCTGGTGATGATAGATCATCAGCATTCCGATCAGCACAGCACCAATACCGGAACGTAAGGCGATCTGAAACACCGGTGCCAGATCTGTTGCGACGGCTTTAAGAATGACCTGTTGAAAGGCCATGACCAGACAGAATCCGACCATCAGACTGAAGGCGAAGAAATCCATCGATTTACGGGAACCCATAATAGCTCACTCACTGCAGAAAAAAGCTTAAGGTCTCGCACAGGAGGCGAAACGAAAAGGGCTGCATTATGATCCGTCTGTTAAAAGAAATACAGCCAAACCACGCTCACACTATCGAATCACGCCCACATTAGCGAATAGTGGATGGCCAGAATCCTAACAGTCCTACCGCCTGATAATGCGATTAATTCTCAACTATTCACATCTTCTATTGATATAGATTATCATTTGCACCTGATAACACTTTCAAAACACCCTACAGGGTGATTGGGCGAAGAATGAACAGCAGAGCGCATCACGGTATCCATCATCAGGAAGCCCCCAAATCCGTGCCGGAAAACCCGGTAGAACAGGTGAGACAGCGTTCAATTCAGGGCTTATCGCAGCTTGTCAGCCACTACCTGCCCAGCATGACCCTAGACCTGCAACCTGCGGCATGCGGTGAACTCGCCACTAATGATCCGGAAAGCAAGCGAATGAGTCAGCTTTATCAGGCTATACAGGATTCAGAGCCTGAAGCCGGACGTTTCTACTGGAGCGCTCAATGCTGGAATATGCTCTGCTGGCAACCGGTTATTCTGAGCGTGGTGGCCGCCAGTGAATTCCAACTGATTACGGATGTGCGCCAGATGGGACAAAGGGTTCAGGGAGCGAGGGTCGCGGGTCTGTCAATTCCTGAGACTGCTTTTACCTTTGCTCAGAATCCGGCATCACTGATAAACAGCTGCGGCTTCCATCTGAGAAAACTGCTCGATACCTTGCTGGAACAAACCTGCGAACAGGTTCCGATCAATCCGAATCTCGCCAAACGCCTTTTTGCCGACCGTCTTTTGGGTACCCTTTTGCTGCTGCAACGCCTGAATAGCAAGGGCGAGTACAGCGACACCAGTCATCAGCATACTGAAATGCTGGCCAGTCAGTGGTTAGAAGCAATAGATCTCCAGGGTGCCAGTGACCTGATGCGGCTCGAACATCAAACCGATGCCATGAGTTCGCCTGAAGAGCGACTGGCTCTGAACCGAAAGGGCTGCTGTCAGCATTTTCGTAAGCGCGGTGGCAAGGTCTGCGCCAGCTGCCCAAAAAATAAGATGCCGGAACGCATTCGCCTCATACAGCAAAGCTGGCGGGAAGCCTCAGGCTAGAGAGCGACAGACCACAAAACACAGCCCATTCCGATCTGAACACGATTTAAATCAGAACTTTTTTACACGACAACAGGCAGGAAGAAGTATGTTGCACCTGAAGGATATCCGGGTTGAGCGGCAGGGGAGAACCATCCTTGCCATTGACGATCTGGCACTTAACGAAAATGAAATCACCGTCATCCTCGGTCACAACGGCTCTGGCAAGTCCACGCTGATGAAACTTCTGGCCCGTCAGGTCGGCCCCGATCAGGGGAGAATTCTGTTTGATGGCGACCCATTAGAGACGATGAGCCAGAAGCAACTGGCTCAAAATATCGCTTATCTGCCTCAGCATCTGCCGGTTGCCGATGGCCTTAATGTCAGAGAGCTGGTCCGTCTGGGACGCTTTCCGTGGCGGGGCCTGCTAGGGCGCTGGCAACGTGACGATGAGCAGATTATCGATCAGGCGATTTCCGATACCGATCTTGATGCTTATCGGGACAATACCGTCGATCAGATGTCCGGCGGCGAACGGCAAAGAGCCTGGATCGCCATGCTACTGGCTCAGCAAACACCCTATATGCTGTTGGATGAGCCTACCTCAGCCCTTGATCTCTCCCATCAGTATGCCTTGATGAGCCTGCTGTACCGGCTCAATCGGGCAACCGACCGGGGGGTCGTCATCATTCTGCACGATATCAATCTGGCGGCCCGTTTTGCCGATCGCATTCTGGCGCTGAAGCAGGGTGTCATCATCTTTGACGATAAGCCTGAGGCACTAATGAACAGCGATAGTCTGACAGCCCTTTACGACCTGCCGATTCAGACGCTTCAGCACCCCCACGGGCATGAAGTTGCCATCGTTGCCTAGAAAATTGATTTCAAAGAACGTCCAAAAGTCGAGTAAAACATGTTGTTAAACACCATTAAACAATTGAGCAAAGCACTCACAGCCGCACTGACTCTTAGCTTTGTAGCCAGTTCTCCGGCTTTTGCGGTGGCCGTAGAGGATAGCTTGGATCAACACGAATTTCCGCAACCTGCAACACGGGTTATCACCCTGAACTGGGGGGCAACTGAAGAGGTGCTGGAACTGGGTGTTACTCCGGTTGGTATGGCCGATGTTAAAGGTTACAAAACCTGGGTCGCCAGACCAGAAATCCCGGATGGTGTCATCGATGTGGGTACCCGCGCAGAACCTAACGTCGAACGTCTGGCTGAGCTGAAACCAGACCTTATCATCGTTGGTAGCATGCAGCAGGATATGGTGGCAAAGCTGAGCCCGATCGCACCCGTGCTCTATTTTGACAACTATCGCGCGGATCACAGCAATATTCAGGCGATTGAGCATTCCTTTATCGAGCTGGGTAAAGCTCTTGGCAGAGAGGAATATGCCAAAGCCAAACTGAAGAAGAGGGATGAGACACTGGCCAAGCTTAAAGAGAAAGTCTGGCAGCACTTTAATGGGCAACCACCTAAGGTCAGTGTGGCACGCTTTGGTGATGCAAACCACGCCCGCGTCTATGGCGATAACTCCATGCCAACGGCTGCTCTGGATGCTCTTGGTCTGAAAGCCGCTCTTGATATCCCAAGCACCACATGGGGGCAAGTGCAGAAGCCGATTCGGGATCTGGCATACCTTGAAGGTGTACTGCTCTATATCCGCCCGTTACCCAACGAAGAGAAACTCTTCCAACGCCCGCTGTTTCGTATGAGGCCCTTTGTCTCGGAAGGCCGAATTGCTCCCGTAAAATCAACATGGACCTATGGCGGAGCCTTATCGGTCCGCTATCTGGCGGAACACTTTGTTGAGGCTCTGACGGCACTGCCCGAAGATATTAGGACCGCTCAATCCCATGGAGCCGCTCACTGATGGGACAAACAACATTGCCCCACCGTAACTCCGGGCAAGACACCCGATCTTTTCGGTTACTTTTTAAGGCCTGCAATGGGATAAAAACCGCACTGAGTCTTCAGCAAAGGACCACTGTCAGACCGATGGCGGGGTTTACACTGGGTTTGACCGCTCTGCTGGTCATCGGTCTGTGGCATCTGCAAACGCGGACTCAACTGCCCTTAACGGAGCAATTGGCTTTATGGCTTGGTGCTCAGGCAGAAAACTTCAGCAGCTTTGAGTATCTCTACAGTGATATGCCCCGGCTGCTGATGGCGATTATGGCCGGAGCCGTACTTGGCTTAGTGGGCAGTATGATGCAGCAACTGCTGCAGAACCCCCTGGTTTCACCTATGACCCTAGGTGCCTCATCCGGTGCCTGGCTGGGGCTGGTTGCTGCGTCGGTGCTCTTTCCAAGTCTGGCGACGCTTTACCGGGAGTGGTGGGCGCTGTTTGGTGCCGTTCTGGCAACCGGCTTAAGTCTTTTGGTTGCCCGGCGCTCTGGGTTACGTGGGCTACCGATTGTACTGGCCGGTATGGCGGTGAGTTTACTTTTTGGCGCCCTATCATCCGCCTTAGTACTGCTTAATGACCAATACGTGCGAAACCTTTTTATCTGGGGGGCCGGGGATCTGGCTCAGGGTGACTGGAACGAGGTGCTTTGGCTGTTACCCCGATTGGCTCCGGTGCTTTTGCTGCTG
>NZ_CEYNZH010000094.1:0-3093 GCF_982874595.1 Oceanospirillum sp.
TCGCCATAAAAAGAACCCCCAATGTTGGGTGTCCAACTATTGGGGGTCACTTCAGTTTACCGGGCTTTTTGTTGGAGAGGTATTAGCTAGGTGAAGCAACCAAACATTCTTATGGGTATCGAAAGGGGCCTCTGTACTTGCTACAAGATTTACTAAATAGCTATTGTGAGCTTTCTACAGCCTTATCTTCCAACTCCTTGAGAGATCGGCCATCTTCAGAGTACCAGCTTTGCGGTCCACTCCTTGAGGTTCCCGCTATAAGCGCGGCAGCATAGCTGGATGAACTCATAAGAATGTCTTTAGTTAAACGGAGATGGTCACCCTCGATCACTAACCGCCCATCGGCAATTAACTGCTCCTTCAGCTTAACGAGCTTGGTACTAAGACTATCCGTGTTTGTTTTAGACGCTGTCGAGTTCTTTTTCAGAACAAAACCCTCATCTGTTTGAACTCCCAATGCGCTAACATTACGCACAGAAAACTTGAGTTCACCATATGCGAGGTTTTCAGCGGTAGCCGTTGGAACAACTTTCGGCTGGGTAGACGGGAATTGAATCAGAGGTTCCAAAATGGGATAACCCAAGGTTCCAAGAAATAACCGAATGTCTTCAAGCAACTCTTCCATAGCTTCACGTTCGGAACGGGACAAACTCGATTGTGTAGGAGTATTTCCATTCTCAAGCTCATACCGGTCAGATTCTTTAGCTAGTGACTCAAGCCTTGATTCTAAATATTTAATATGTGATTTGCTCAAGTTATCATCTTTATTTGAAAAAATGACAGCTTCATTCCAAAAGTCCTTCTTGCGATCATGCGAGAGCAGCCGCTCCGCAACATTCTCGGATTCTCCAATATATGCCATAGGCTTTGAATCGCCCAACCTTGCCTCGAATAAGAAATACACACCAGGCTTAGCCGTCTCTGGCCATTCTTTTAATTCATCGAGACGACTCCTTGGGCAAGCGATTGCCTGTCCAGTTCGATTGATGATTTCCGCATGCCTAATACCGGTAACTGTTGCTTCAGGCAAAAATATACGAATTGATTTTCCGAACGGCATGCAAGCCAACTCCTATTCTCATGACATATTAATATCAGGTGTAAGTTTTTCTCCGATTCAATATATCGAAAAAAATGAAGCAAGGTGTTTGATTAAAAGAGAAATCTCCATTTTCTGATCTGCCGGCTTCCCTACCAAACGCATACACGTTTCATAAAACCATGCTCTTTACCTTAAGAACATCTGATGTCCATCAGCTTAAAACCGCAGACATCCACTTTAATAATTTATTGGAGTTGCAGCTTATCTAAATAAGCTGCACCGGTATAGCGCCCAATAAGTAGAAACGTGTGCCTTTTTCGGCCTTAAACCCCATCCAACACCATCTGCCGGATCTTTACGGCTTTCTCAAAATGATCCAGCTGGTGGGTCTGAATCCACCAGGTTGCGGCTTCCATCAGGGTTTCAGGATCGTCATTTTTGTTGGCTTAGAAGGCGTAGAAGGAAACACCCACCGCCTCACCTTTCTGCTGAATTTTCTTATTACACACCTGGACGATCTTTTCTCTTAGCATTTGTCTCATGGGTTTCTCTGTATTATCTGTTCTGATTTCATCAAATTTTACGAGCCGTAAGCCTAAAACAAATACCACTGTATAAATATACAGCCACAGCAAAAACCCGCATACTAGCTTGTTATCTATGACCATTAAACGTGGTTCTTTCCCAGCTGACAGCATCGGATACCGCTTCAATAACGGCTTGAGCCATCAGCTCACCAAAGAGTGTGTGCTTACCGCAAAACGTAACCTCGGGGCCAAAGCCATTCACCAGCACCACAGAATCCGTGCCAGTGCCGGTTGCGATCAGGCCTGAGACCGGACTTAGCACCTGTGTATTCTGCAGAGCAGCCGCTTTGGCCTCTGTCACCATCATGATTGCCTCAACCAGCGCTGCCTGAGTCAGGCAGGCGCTGGTCAGCAGGATGATATTGATGGTGCCGATCTCCGCTGGTTCAGAAACCATACGTCGGTATTCCGCTTTATCCCCCGCCCTTCGGGCATTCGAAAACCCAGCCGTTGCCAGAACGAATATCTCAACCCCATCCGCTTCCCGCCGGGCTAAACGATACGATCCCATAGAAGCTGCGGTCATCATGCCAACAAGGTTACCGGTTACTCCAAGGGATTCACCGTAACGAGCCAGGGTGTTCTCTGCCGGTTCATGCTGCTCAGTATGTTTGGGTACCCGAAGATTCAAAACCCCATCCGCCCACTGCAAACCGCCGTTTAACACGGCAGAACTTAAGACCTGATGTGGCTTCTGCAGATATACCATCAGGTGATCCTGGGTATGTTCTGCAGTGGCAAACCCTCTCAGTAACTGATGAGATTGAGGGTGGCTGGGGTGGTGAGAAGATTTGGAAGTCATATCGTCGGATACCGGATAAAGACGTGCTGATGCTGTTTTCGGGGTACGCAGTTTACCCGATAAACCGACGCTCAATCACGAGCCACCTGATAACAAGATAACGAATCGGCAAAAAGACCCGCAACTTGCCAAGTGTGAATCGGCTTATTACCATGCCCCGCCTGTTAATTTAATTTGTACCCTCTGAAGAAGAAGTCGCTTATGTCTCTGCCCCCATGTCCGAAATGCAGCTCCGAATTTGTTTATCAGGATCAGGAACTTCTGATCTGCCCGGAATGCGCCCACGAGTGGAATCCCTCGGAAGTGCCGGAAGATGATTCCCCTACGGCAAAAGATGCCAACGGCACTCAGCTGAATGCGGGCGACAAGATCACCCTGATCAAGGATCTGAAGGTTAAAGGCAGCTCTATGGTGCTGAAGATCGGAACCAAAGGTCTGATCAAGCGCATCGTTGATGGCAAAGATCATGAGCTGGACTGTAAGCTGGATGGCGCTGGCGATATGATGGTGACGGCTAAATTCGTTAAGAAAGCCTGATTCTGGCTCTAAGGGCTTCAGGTCCAATATACCTTCATTACAAAAAGAAAAAGCCGATTGCTACTATCGGCTCAGACTGCTGACAAAGTCCTCGCCATCGTGCGGGGACTTTTTATAATAGCAAC
>NZ_CEYNZH010000095.1:0-2922 GCF_982874595.1 Oceanospirillum sp.
CAGATGATGAGGTCAAAATGACAGCGTTTGCGGATCTCTTCCGCTGTTTCGATGCTGTCGGCGGATTCTACCAGTGCAAAGCGTTTGCTCAGTGCTTTGATGAGAAAACTACGCATGCCGGGTTCATCATCAACAATCAGTATGGAGATGGCCGGAGCCAAACCTCCGGCATGGGTACTTAAAGGATTGCCTGACGGTTTGCCGGAAGCGTCAGAGGCAGAAAAGTGGGGATTTTTATCCATAGAGACCATCGTGTCGTTTCTTATGCTCGGTATTGTTGTTGGCTATCTCATTCATCACAGGCGGTTTTATGGGATTTGTTGTCAGCGGGTATTTTTGCGCTGTTTTACCGGTTTCTGATGAAAATAGTTAAGCTTCTCATAAGTCATTTAGTCCGACCTGTCTGTTTGCGTTGATTGATTTATCAGATCGGAGCCGTTTCAGCGATCTCTGTCGCTTTGTTTTCTACTGGTACTCAGGTTTGCTGAGTGATGTGTCAAATTGTCCGGAAGGTGTTTTTGGTGGGTCATTATGACCCTTTTTTGTTGTTTTTTTCTCTGTCTTCGTCACTTGCGTTGATCTAGTCTGACTTACAGGTCAGTGCTCATGCCTGATGACGGACTCTGGCATCTATTTTGCTCCGGAGGGAGTCCGATCATAACAAACATTGCACTTTGAAGCATTTAAAGGACTAGCATGAGCACACCTAAGATGAGCAAACTGAAAACCTTTATTCGTTCGGCGGCGTTGGCTACTTTGGCGGCAACTGTTTCTATCCAGTCTTATGCCGAAGACCTGGGTATTGTCCGTCTGGCGACGACGACCAGCACATACAACTCCGGTCTGCTGGACTACCTGCTGCCGGAGTTTGAAAAAGCCAATGGCGCAACGGTGCAGGTTATTGCTGTCGGTACAGGTAAGGCGTTGCGTATGGGGCGGGATGGTGATGTGGATCTGGTCATGACTCACGCACCTAAGGCAGAGGCTAAATTTGTTGCTGAGGGCCACGGTGTTCAGCCTCGCGGTATCATGTATAACGACTTTGTTCTGGTGGGGCCTAAAAATGATCCAGCTGGTGTGAAGTCGGCCAACAATATTGAGGCCGCGCTGGCTAAAGTATCCGGTACGCAGTCTTTGTTTATCTCTCGTGGCGATGACTCCGGTACTCATAAGAAAGAACTGGGTCTCTGGAAGCAGGCGGGTACAAAACTGCCTTTCGAAGGTTACCGTGAAGTGGGTCAGGGTATGGGTAAAGTGCTGCAGATCAGCTCAGAATTGCAGGCTTACACGCTGACAGACCGTGGTACTTGGTTGGCGTATAAATCCAAGGTGGATCTGGCGATTGTTTCAGAAGGCGACAAGCGTCTGTTCAATCCTTACCAGGTTATTCTGGTGAATCCTGCCAAATACGATGGACTGAACACCAAAGGTGCTCAGGCGCTGAGCGATTGGCTTGTTTCTGAAAAAACTCAGAAGCGCATTGATGACTTCCGCCTGCACGGTGAGCGTCTGTTCATTGCCAATGCTAAGAAATAGCGATAGGTAATAAGCGATAAAGCTGCCGGTGTTTTGCATCGGTAGCGGTTTCTGACGGCGGAACTGCGTCTCAGAATCTGACCTGCTGGATTTGGCTGAACGCACCGGCAGGTTTGTTTTATTAAGGCGATGCCTTTCTGCATACAACATCGCCCTGGGTTTCATGTATAAAGAGTGAAACCTGTGAATTCGCAACGTACATTAAAGCGAAAGAAAATAAGATAAGTATAAGGCGCTTCCATTCATGGCTTCTCTGACCGAGACCTTTGCTGCGGCAGTTGAACTCCTGATATCCGGAGACGATGCTCTCTGGAATATTATCGGTGTTTCTTTTCGGGTCTCTTTTTCGGCTCTTCTTTTAGCGGTTGTTCCGGCGACGTTGATCGGTTTTGCGTTAGCTTACTGGCGGTTTCCCGGTCGTTGGCTGATGCTGTCTCTGACCCATACCCTGATGGCTGTGCCGACGGTGGTGGTGGGTCTTATTCTCTTTATGTTGTTATCCCGGGCGGGACCTTTAGGTGATTGGCGACTGCTGTTTACACAGAATGCCATGATCATTGGTCAGTTTCTGCTTTGTATGCCTTTGATTGTTTCGATGAGTCACAGCGCCTTTCAGGGAGCGGATAAACGGGCTTGGGAGACGGCGAAAATGTTGGGGGCCAGTCCGGTTCGTTGCCTTTGGGTGCTGATGCTTGAAGTGCGTTATGCTCTTTATGCCTGCTTTATCGCCGCTTTTGCCCGCATTATTGCCGAAGTAGGCTGTGCGATGATGGTCGGTGGCAATATTCTGAATTACACCCGAAGTATCACGACGGCTATCGCTTTGGAAACCCTGAAGGGCGAATATGCGCAGGGGGTTGCTTTGGGACTGGTACTTTTTATTTTGGCGATGGTGCTCAATGTGGGTATGGGGTTGCTTCGGGGAAAAGGTCAGCTGGCCAGCCGCTGATACAGGTGTTGATGTGATAGAGAAAACGACTGTCGTGACAGAAAAACGCCATCCCAAGACTTCAGCTTCTTGCTGGAGGCGGTTAGGTGCCCTGTTGCCCTGGATCACTTTAGATAAGCGGGGGCGCACGGATGATAGCTCTGGCGATATCTCAACGCAGGGCCCGAACTCTGATGTTTCCCGGTCACTTTTGGATATTCGCGGGCTTCGGCAAAGCTGGCCTGATCAGGCTGAGGATCTTTTTAGGGTTGAATCACTGAGCTGGATGCCGGGACAGCATATCTGGCTGCAGGGGGCGAATGGTTCCGGAAAAACCACCCTGATGCGACTGATTTCCGGACTGGAAGCGATTCAGGAGGGAGTGATCCATCTATCGGGTGCTTCTGGTAGCAATGTTGACGAGGACGAATTGCGTATCTGTTATCTGCACCAGTCCC